>NZ_CM000745.1:1620616-1703659 GCF_000161455.1 Bacillus pseudomycoides DSM 12442 | reverse complement strand
TATATATATNTNTNTNTNTNTTTTTTTGAGTATTTGTTATGACGTTGTTTCTTAAAACTATAAACTAATGATTATTTTTTTACCTCCTTAAACAAAAAGCTGGTCCTCAAAATTTGAAGACCAGCTTTTTTAACTCGCTTTAAAACCACCACCTAATACATCACGCACATCGTGAATGACAACGAATGCATTTTCATCTTTTTGGCTCACGACTTTCTTTAATTGAATGAGCTCTTGTTTATTGATGACAACATATAATACTTCTTTGTTATTTCCTGTGTAACCACCTTTCCCATCTAGTACTGTTACACCTCGTGTCATACTCTTCATAATGGATTCTCTGATCATGTCTGGATAGTTTGAAATAATTGTTACAGCAGTCTTTGTATTCAATCCTTCTACAATAAAATCAATAACCTTTGCACCGATAAATACCGCTACCAGCGTATACATCGCTTTTTCCTGCCCAATAATAAATACTGAACCTGCAATAACGACGATATCAATAATTAATACACCTTTTCCAACACTCCAACCTAAATATTGGTTTGCTAATTGTGCTATGATTGCAGATCCACCTGATGTACCACCTGCACGGAACATAAATCCTAAACCAACACCAACGAAAACACCCGCAAATAGAGCTGCTAACAATGTATCATGATTTACCGGAGTCGCTATATCTTCTGTGATATATAAAAAGAAAGATGAAGAGACAATACCAAGTATTGTATACACCATTGTCTTTCTATCAAAAAACTTATACCCAATTGCAAGTAATACTGCATTTATTAAAAGGTTTACAGTACCTGGTGACCATTCAAACAAATAATATGTAATAACTGTAAGCCCAATAACTCCACCTTCAGATAACCGATTTGGAATAGCAAAAAAGTTAATCCCAATCGCAAACAATAATGATCCTATTACGACAAGCGCTACTTCTTTCACTCTTTCATTTATTACTCTTTCATTCATTACTTTTCCCCCAATATATAGTTTCCAGCCTACTTTCAGATCAGAGAATCAAGCGAATTCTTTCCATTTCTCTGCATGCTTTTCTATCATTTCAATTAATTTCTTCATTGCAGGAGTTAACCATTTGCTTTTATGATATGCCAATTCCGTTGTAACGAAATCTTTACTATACGTCCATGGTAGTACACTTAGCTTGCCTTGCTCGATTTCTTCCTTTACCGTTATAAACGGTAAATAAGATATCCCTAGCCCACACATAACGGTTTGCTTAATCGCTTCAATACTCCAAAAATGAATATGAGAACAATTAATACCATCTTCTTTAATCCGTCTTTCTAACAAATCTCGGTAACTCCCTGGCTCTGTAAGCAACAACATTTCTCCTTCTAAATCAGCAGGACTAACGCTCACCTTTTTTGTTAGTGGATGTTTGGGCGGAGCAATAAGCACAATCTTCTCTTGAACAAGAGAATGAGTAACAATGTCTGTACCTAGTTGCTCCGGATGTGTAAATAAAGCGAAATCAAATTTTCCTGATTTTAGCTCATTGTGCAATTCTTGACTCTCTGATGGTTGTAAAATGATATGTACTTGCGGATACTTCCTTTTAAATTCATATAAAACAGCAGGTAATCGATAAATCATTAAAGACTCATTCGCTCCAATGCGTATTGTCCCTGAAAATTTCCCGTTCATTTGAGATGATTCCAATGCTTCATTTGATAATTCCAATATTTTATGCGCATAAGAAAGCATATGCTCCCCTACATCAGTTAAAATTACCTTTTTTCCAAGACGATCAAATAATGGATTTCCAATCTCTTCTTCTAATGATCGAATATGATTAGTAATTGTCGATTGCGTATACCCAAGTTGTTCTCCAGCCCGTGTAAAGCCACCGCTTTCCGCTACAATAATAAAAGTTTTCAAATGGCGCAGCTCCATACTTACTCCTCCTGTTGTACGATCATTCTTTTGTTTTATATAAAGCTAAAATATAATTTCCGGATGTTTTTCTTGTTATAACCATATCTTCATAATAATGAAAAAGTTAATATGTAGGTTACATAGTTTTCTCTTACGCAGAAATGCAGTCCATTGTTCACCGAGACACCAATAAAAATAATCATTCTCATGAAATTAGTTGGTTTTAGTAACAATCTCATATATTTTCTATTCTGCGAGCTTGAGCGATTCCCTAAAAAATCATTGATTAACTATCTAAACGACTTATTAAATCGAACGATTTATGCACAAATAGCATTCCGAAAAGAAGGGCAATTAAATAGCTGTTCCTGTGCACTCACCTAATCGCTATTATATATTTAGAATGCAAATAAATAAAATGAATTATTTTAATAGAAATCATTTATAAAAATGATGGATAAACCTAATGTAATCTAGTTAGACACCTTTTTTAAAAAAGGAGTGTCTTTTTCATTTACAACTATTGACATAATCAAAAAGAAATATCAAAATCATTATAAATTAGTGAGTTACTAATTTATAGTTAAAAGAGGTGAACAAAATGAAAAATATATTATTTCGCATTAATGAATTAGCAAAAAAAGAAAAAGCTTCCGGACTAAAAAAACTGAAAAATAGGAACAACAAATGTTAAGACAACACTATATGACAGAATTTCGCGGAAGTTTAGATTCCATTTTATTAAATACAACGATTGTAGATCCTAACAGGGAGAACGTTACTCCACTTGCTTTACAGCATGCACAAAATCGTATGAACCTTACAAATTGAGATCCAAAATCGATTCAAACGACCAATTTCACAAAATAATATCAACGTAAAAAGAGCCAAATTTCTATATTGAGAAATTCCGGCTCTTTTTGACATAGTTCTATGTCTACTACATTGTAATTCAAACACCATATCAATCCGCATATTTTTGTTTCACCTGTTGATATTTTTCCCATGTATCGATATCAAAAAATATTTTGTCATTTTGAGACAACAATGAAATTCCATTTATCGTAGGCTTCATAAAAATTGCACGTGCTCCTTCATCCCCTTTCAACGCTTTAAAAAACGGAAACACTTTCTTTGTAAATAAAACAGGAGGTTGCCTTACTCCCCTATAACTCGCTGCTACAAAATGAATGTTTTTATTTTGCTCATAGCAATCCATTATCTTATTAATAAATTCAGCTGTAACGAATGGTTGATCCGCCAAAAGAACAACCACTGCATCTACATTTATTTTTTTCGCCATTTTAACACCACACTGAAGAGAATATGACTGTCCCTTATCAGCGTTTGGACAAGAAAGAATATACACATTTTCACGGCACATCCTCTTTAATATCCACGTGGGGTCATTTGTAACAACAATAATATGAGAGAGCCTTGAAGAAAATGCCGCTTGTAACGCTATGTTTCCAAGTGGTTTCCCCTGTAATGGTAAGTATAATTTATTTATTCCTGGCCCCATCCTTCGACTGTTTCCAGCAGCTAAATATATCCCTGCAATCTTTATTTTACTTCCCCCTTAATTCTTGGATGATTTCAGCTATGATACTAATCGCTATTTCAGTTGGCCCTTTTCCACCAATTGCAAGCCCTACCGGAGAATGAATATTTTTTGGTATCGCCTTTCCTTCTAATAGACGAGCAGTGCGGTGACGTGGACCTAAAATACCAATATAGCGAACACATTGTTTCAATAACAGTTCAACCAATTGCTGATCGCGTTGAAAATGGTGAGTCATAATCACAACAAAATCTTCTTCTCTTAATAGAAGTCGTGGTACAATCTCTTTCGGAAACCCATTCATACAAACATCTGCACTCGGAAAATGTAAAGAATTACATAACGATTCACGCCAATCACAAACTGTTACAACAAAGTTTACTTCTTTTGCAAACCGAACAAGAGGTTTCGCATCCTCCCCCGCTCCAAAAATAAAGAGTCGTGGCTTTGGTGCAAAGTGTTGATAAAACCATTTACCGTATAAACCATGTAAGGAATGAGTTGAAAATAAAGCTTCTTCATTCCCAAACATGTCACCATTCTCACTTACAAACAAAGTCTGTAATGAAGAAAGGTTCTTTATCATTCGAACTGAAATACCCTTCTTAAGATATTCATATAGTGTTTGCAAAAAAGCTTTGTACTCCTCATCTATATGCTCAACTAATATACGAATGATGCCGTTGCATCCCATTCCCCAAGATAAATCATCTTCTGCTTTTGTATTAAACTGATGGATAGACCAAGTTTGATTCTCTATTACTTCAGCTGCATAAATAGAAACCTCTTCTTCTAAACAACCTGCACTTAACATTCCGACTTTCGTTCCATCTTCACCAAAAAGCATGATTGTTCCTTCTTTACAATATGCAGATCCTTCTACATGAATAATCGTCGCTAAAGCACATCGTTGTTCACAAGATAGTAGTGCTTCTAGTACAGTATGAACAGAAGTCATCATTGATGCTCCCGTTGTTTTTGTAAGACAGATTTCACAGCTTCTTCAATCTCTTGATAACTTGTGCACCGGCAAATATTAGAACTTAACCATTCTTCAATAACTGAATCATCCACATCCATTTTTTGTGTAACGAGCGCATGACAATTTATAATAAACCCAGGCGTACAATACCCACACTGAAAAGCCCATTTGTCTTCAAAAGCTCGCTGAATAGGCGTTTCCCGTAAGCCTTCAATCGTTGTAATCCGCTTATCAATCGCTTCCACTGCTAACATAATACAAGACTTAATTGGTAGCCCCTCAACAAGAACTGTACAAGCACCACAATCACCGTTTTCACATCCCGGCTTAGCTCCAGTTAGACCGAGGTTATGTCGTAATGTATATAATAGCGTATCTGCCATTCTGACAATCACTTCACTATCTTCCCCATTCACATGAAGAATAAATTGCCCATTCCCCATTATTTCACCCCTTCCAGCTTCATCAGCACATCATAAAGCACATGTTGCAAAACAAACATACGATAAGCACGCGAACCTCGTATATCATCTAATATAAGTGCGGGAATATGAAGAAGGGCGCGCTCAATTCTCTTCCTTACTGGAATATCCCAATCGTTTAACACTGCCTCTATTGCGAGCGACCGAAATGGAAAGGCACACAATCCACTAAATGCAATTCGAATGTCTTCATCACTTTTTAACGCAGCAACTGTTACAAGTGGGTAATCAATTTTCTCTAATTGCCTTTTTTTTACACTGTAATAAGGAGATTCTATATATTTTTGATCGGTGATAATTTGTATAAGAAACTCACCTTTTTGCAATTGTAACTTCTCAATAAACGCTTGCTGTGCCTTGATATACTTTATACCTTCTTTTCCTGCAATAACAAATGTGCTATCAGCTAGTAAAAAAGGGAGTACTGCTTCCCTATATATAATTTTCCCTGCAATGTTGCCACCAAGCGTAATTTTATTTCTTGCTGTGTGATCTGCAGCCCTTCCGGCAGTCTCTCCAAGAAGAGGGAATACTTTTTTCTCTTGAACTTGTGTTAATGTTAATGTAGCTCCAAGAATAAGATTTTGGTCATTCCACACACAAATATTACATTCGGGAATATCTTTCAAATCAATGACCGCTTTCGCAATTATTTGTTGCAAACGCCCCATTGTAATAATTTCAGTGCCTCCTCCATAATAAATAGGCTTTTTTCCCTCTTTATCCAGCTGATGAAATAATCGGATTGCTTCTTCGATACAATTCGGACGATAATATTCAAAGTCAAATGGTATCATATACACCATTCTCCTCCGCTTGTTTTACTTTCCAAATCAATTCAGGATTAATAGGTAATTGACGAAGTGAAATACTAGCCGCAATAGATAACGCATTCGCTAAAGCAGCTGGCATACCGATAATTCCATGCTCACCAAGCCCTCTAGACCCAAATGCAGCTTGATCATGCGGTACTTCTACAAATTCAGCAATGTATTTTGGGTGTTGCCCATAATGCATCACTTTATAAGAACGAAACCGATTATTAAGAACTCTCCCATACAAGTCATAGTGAAATGTTTCTCTCGTCGCAAAACTTAATCCCATACTCATAGCCCCTATAATTTGTGTTTCTGCTCCTTTTCTATTTAAAATCCTTCCAGCATCTGCAACCGTTACTGCTTTAATTAATTTATACGTATATAATTGTGGATCAAATTCAACCTCTATTGCCTGTGCTCCCACTCCCCACTCTGGTCCTTGTTTCCCTTTTCCTGTTTCATAGTCAACCTTTGTTATTCCTTCAAAAATATATGTACCTCTTCCGATTATTTGCGCCCCTGCCACATTCCCACTCGAATCAACATATCCAAAAACAATTTTTGAAAATGGTACGTAAATATCTGGATTTGTTTTTACATATACAGTCTTATTTGCAATTGTTAATTCACCTGCTGGTATTCCAAGTACATTAGCTGCCGTATCTAGTAACTGCTTCATTACATCTTCCGTCGCTTTTACAACTGCATTTCCAACGAGATGTGTCGTTCGACTGGCAGCTGTTTTCCAATGTTTTGGCGCTATTTGTGTATTGACTTCCATCATAATAGATACATCTTTAACATTCATATTCATTTTTTCTGCAACCATTTGTGTTAAAGTTGTTTTCGTTCCTTGTCCAATTTCCACTGCACCACAATTGACATTTACACTCCCATCACCATTAAAGGTTATAGTCGCACCCGCTCCAGCATTATTTGGTGTAGTCGAATTTTTCCAAAAGCAACTAATTCCTTTTGCCCGTATCCTCCCATTTGGTAAAACAATACGATTCCCTTCTTCCCAACTAATAAGCGATTTTAACTTTTGTAAACACGCCCGAATATCCCCCGTATTACTTTTTGTGACTAATACTTGTGTTGGTGTTGTATCTCCTCCCTCAATTGTATTTTTCATACGAAACTCAAGCGGACATATATTTACTTTCTTTGCCAATATATCTATCATTCTTTCAATTACAAATGTATACTCGGCATGACTATATCCACGAAACGATGTCGCATATGGATGATTCGTATACATACAAAGCGAATCACACGATACATGCTGAATTGAGTATGGACCTGTACAGTCTAATCCGGCCGCTTTACTCATGGTCACTGCCCGATCAGCATACGCACCGCCATCAAATAAATATAAAATCTCTGCAGCTTGCAATTTCCCTTTCTTTGTACATCCAAGCTTTACTTTTGCTTGTAAACCAATATGAACAGGCGATGTTACAAAATCTTCTTCTCTACTATTCCGCAGGGTAACACGCCTCCCACCCACTGCTTTAGAAGCAAGATACACTAAATACTCAAGTTGTACCGCTGTTTTTCCACCATACGCCCCTCCAACTAAAGGCACATGTACAATTATTTTTTCCTCATCAATTTGAAACGTCTTACTAAGCAATCTTTTAATTTCAAAAGGGGCTTGCGAAGTAGAATGAATAATAACCTCTCCATTTGGCTTAATTTCTACTTTCGCACATCGAGTTTCCATTGCAGTATGATCAGATTGCCGAAAAGAAAACGTTTCCTCTACAACAACTTCACTATTTACAAACCCTTCTCGAATATCTCCCTTACGAATTTTCGTTCTATTTGCAATGTTTGTATGCGCTTCTGGATATACTTCTTCTTCCAATTCATATTGTTCTATATTTTCATGTACGAGTATATCCCTTTCTAAATAGGCTTGCAGCGGGGCGTGAACTACAGGCAGTTTCTTATATATAACACGTATTTGTGCTGTTGCGTGTTTAGCAATCGCTTCGCTATCCGCTACGACAAGTGCAATAGGCTCACCAAAATACCGAACTTTTTCGTAGGCTAACGGGGGACGATCTACAATACTGGAACCGACCAGAATAGGATAATCTGCGCCTGTTATTACAGCATGAACACCAGGGATTTCCTCAGCTCTCCTTATATCAATACTTTCAATAAAAGCATGCGCATACACACTTGTTAAGAGTTTTGCGTATAAAGTACCTATCTCAATCTCGTCATCCACATATTTTGCTCTACCCGTTACTTTATCTGCACCTTCTTTTCGTTTAATACTTTTTCCAATAATGTGATACGGTTTCATTTTAGCCCTCCCTTCCTTCTACTCTTCTACCAACCTTATTCGTAGCCACCCTCATTTAGTACGGAACTCTTTATAGATGCACAATACCATTAGAGAGAACTTCACCTAACCTTGTGGACAGTTTACGAGTTTGAAATAGATAAGAAGCAGACAGAAAGAGTAATCCTGCAAAACGGTCGATCCATCCCCAGAAAATTCCCATTCAAATAGAAAAATGTCTTTCATGAACAGAATTTCAATGGTTATATAAATAAAAACATATTCTTCACACAAAAAAAGAAGCTCTCCCTACATATAAATTTTAGGACAGCTTCTTTCTTATATTCATTTGAAATTAGATTAAATCCTCAATCGAAAATGCACCCGGTAACAATTGTTCAACCGTTACTTCTTTTTCATCGCCTTTTAGATTTGTTAATAACACTGGCATTTTAGGATCGCAAAACTCTGCAATGACTTGTCTACAAGCTCCGCATGGTGAAATAGGCCCATCTGTTTTACCTGTAATTACTAAATAACTAAAATCACGTTCCCCTTCTGATACTGCTTTAAATATAGCCGTTCTTTCAGCACAATTACATAGACCGTAAGAAGCATTTTCTATATTACAACCTGTATAGATCTTACCTTCTTTCGTAACCAACGCTGCACCAACAGGAAATTTAGAATATGGAATATAAGCTTTTTCTAACATCTTCGTTGCTTCTTCAATGTATCTTTTTTTATCCATGTTATTTCCTCCTCAGAGTAAATTAATCCTATGAACCATTAATCAGTTATAATTGTATGAATTAAGTTAGGAGTTTCAGCCTTTTCTGATACAGAAATGTTTTCATAAATTTTAGCTTTTACATCTTCCACGTTTTCACGATTCGCGTAAATCGTAACAAGTGGTTCCCCTTCTTTTACAGCTTCACCAACTTTTTTACGTAGCATTAAGCCAACAGCTAAATCAATTTCATCTTCTTTTGTTGCACGACCTGCCCCTAGAAGCATGGCAGCAATACCTATTTCATCTGCCACAATGTTAGAGACTACACCTGAAGTTTTAGCAGGTACATCAATTACATATTTAGCTTGTGGTAACTTTTCTGGATGATCTACAATTGAGCTATCTCCACCTTGATTACTCAAGAACTCCTTGAACTTCTCAATTGCTTTTCCATTTTTCATAACTTCTTTTAACATTTCACGTGCTTCTTCTAACGTATTCGCTTTTTTCCCAAGTACAACCATTTGACTACCTAATACAAGTACTAATTCCGTTAAATCTTCTGGACCTTCCCCTTTTAATGTATCAATCGCTTCTTGTACTTCAAGAGCATTACCAATTGCAAAACCAAGAGGTTGTGACATGTCTGAAATAACAGCCATTGTTTGACGCCCGACATTATTTCCAATTCGCACCATTGCGTGTGCTAATTCTTTCGCATCCTCTTCTGTTTTCATGAATGCACCAGCACCTGTCTTAACATCAAGAACAATCGCATCAGCACCAGCCGCAATCTTTTTACTCATGATCGAACTTGCGATTAACGGAATTGAATTCACTGTTCCAGTAACATCACGTAGTGCATATATTTTTTTATCGGCAGGCGTTAAATTTCCTGTTTGTCCAATAATTGCAACCTTGTCACGGTTCACTAATTCGATGAATTGCTCTTTCGTAATTTCAACATGGAAGCCTTCTACTGCTTCTAATTTATCAATTGTACCACCCGTATGGCCTAAACCTCGACCAGACATTTTTGCAACTGGTACATCTAAAGCAGCTACTAATGGTCCTAACACTAATGTTGTTGTATCACCAACACCACCAGTTGAATGTTTATCTACTTTTACTCCTTCAATCTCAGATAAATCAATTGTTTCTCCAGAATGCACCATAGCCATCGTTAAATCGGCACGTTCACGGTCAGACATGTCTTTGAAAAAGATAGCCATTGCCAGTGCACTTACTTGGTAATCAGGTATTGATCCATCTGTATACCCTTTGATAAAGAATTGAATCTCCTCTGTTGTTAATTCTTTACCATCACGTTTTTTCGCGATAATATCTACCATTCTCATCTGAATCACCAATCCTTTTTATTTTTTATTCGTCTAGCTCTTAAATTCTTAATATATTAAACCAACTATTGTTGCTGATAAAAAGCTTACTAAAGTTGCACCAAAGAGTAATTTCAAACCAAATCTTGCTACTACATTCCCTTGTTTTTCATTCAAACTTTTAACAGCACCGGCGATAATTCCGATTGAAGAGAAGTTTGCGAATGAAACAAGGAACACTGATATGATTGCTGTTGTTCTGCCTGAAAAATTAAAGTTCCCTTGTGCTAAATTTGTCATAGCTACAAATTCATTTGATACAAGTTTCGTTGCCATGATGTTACCTGCGTTAACAGCTTCATGCCAAGGGACACCTATAATAAAAGCAAATGGCGCAAATACATAGCCAAGGATTTCTTGGAATGAGATACCAATTACCCCTTTAAAAATTGCATTAATGAAAGCAATTAAAGCAACAAATCCAATTAACATAGCCGCTACTGTAATAGCAACTTTAAAGCCATCAATTATATACTCCCCTAATACTTCGAAAAAGGTCTTTTTCTCTTCCTCTTGTACTTCTAACATATCTTCTTCTTCAGTAACCTCGTAAGGGTTAATGATAGAAGCGATAATAAAACCACCAAACAAGTTAAGCACTAAAGCGGTTACAACGTATTGAGGCTTTAATAACACCATGTATGATCCAACTATAGACATAGAAACCGTTGACATTGCAGATGCACATAATGTATATAATCTTCTTTCCGATAATAAACCTAACTGTTTCTTAACCGAAATAAATACTTCTGATTGTCCTAGAATCGCTGAAGCTACAGCGTTATACGATTCAAGTTTCCCCATTCCATTTATTTTACTTAAAGCTAAACCAATGTATTTCACAATAAATGGCAATACCTTAATGTGTTGCAGGATACCAATTAAAGCTGATATGAAAACAATTGGCATTAATACCCCTAAAAAGAATGAAAATTCTTTTTGATTTGCTAAACCACCAAATACAAAATCAACACCATCACCAGCATACTTTAACAATTGTCCAAAACCATCTGCAATCCCAGCAATTAACACGTTCCCGATGCTTGTATTTAATAGTAAGAAACCTAAAATAAACTGAAGCACAATCATCGTTATAATAGGGCGATATTTCACTTTTCTTCTATTATTACTAGCAAGCCATGCAATGCCTAACACAATGATCAAGCCTATGATACCGATTACATATTTCATAAAATTCCCCCTCCTTTTCCGTATCCGCTTACATATTTATCAAGTGTTAAAGTAATAGATACACCATGCTCCTTGCAGTTTGTGTATCTATTACTTACAACGTTTTATGAATTAGTAGTTATCTGAAGCACCATTTTTGTCATCTAATACGATTGCAACACTAGCGCTTGCTCCGATTCTAGAAGCTCCCGCTTCAATCATTTTCTCTGCATCTTCTCTTGTACGAACACCACCAGATGCTTTCACACCAACATTTTCTCCAACAGTTTTACGCATTAATGCGATATCTTCAGCAGTCGCTCCACCAGTTGAGAATCCAGTTGAAGTTTTTACAAAGTCAGCTCCAGCTTTTACAGATAATTCACAAGCACGTACTTTTTCTTCATCTGTTAATAAGCATGTTTCAATAATAACTTTTACAAGTGCTTTTCCTTTTGCAGCTTGTACAACTTCGTAAATATCTTTTTCAACGAATTCATTATCGCCATCTTTTAAAGCGCCAACGTTGATTACCATGTCAACTTCAGTTGCACCTTTTGCAATTACATCTTTTGTTTCAAATACTTTTGTTTCAGTTGTATTCGCACCTAAAGGGAAACCAATAACTGTACAAACATCTACATCATGTCCTGCTAATTCTTCGGCTGCTAATTTCACCCATGTAGGATTAATACAAACAGAAGCGAAATTGTATTTTTTTGCTTCTTCTAAAACTTTCATAACATCTTCTTTTTTAGTATCCGGTTTCAAAACTGTATGATCAATTAACTTTGCAATGTTCATTTTCTTCACTCCTCATATCTTTTAACAACTTCATTCTAACTCCACTCTGAACAAATGTAAACACACTTTTGAAATTATGTTCAATATTTTTTTGAGATAGCGAACTAAGTTTTTAAAATTGACACAAAAAAGGGGATACCCTATTAACAGCTCCCTCATAAAACACAGTATTTATTCATTTATAAAGTGAAACTTTAATCAGTGAAGGGGCTTCACCCCTCACTGATTATCAGCCCTCACCAATCCGACTTTTACGGGATTAAAAAATTCCTTTCACAAATCTCTTATACAAACCATTATTTCATCATGAATTTTTTACTGAAAAACTCATATATTGCACAACCACATACTAAAAGAAGGTTTCTCAAATTCATATTTTTGAGAAACCTTCTTTTTTAACCTTTTTAATAATTTAAAAGCTCTTTCGCGGTATGCTGATCTATA
The DNA here is from genome assembly GCF_000161455.1 of Bacillus pseudomycoides DSM 12442. Taxonomy (GTDB): domain Bacteria; phylum Bacillota; class Bacilli; order Bacillales; family Bacillaceae_G; genus Bacillus_A; species Bacillus_A pseudomycoides. Next base: position 1,691,067 of record NZ_CM000745.1, on the reverse strand, counting down.
ATCAGCACATTTGCATATCCTCCGCTTAACGCACCATCTATTGCTTTTACTTTTCTAGAACCTCCAGCAACAAGAACAGAGCGTTTTTTTAAGCGCAACTCCTCTAAATCAATACCAATTGTACGCTGATTAATTTCCTCACTGCAAATATTACCAGCTCCATCAAAGAAACGTGAACAAATATCACCAACAGCTTGTTCTTTCAATAAACTCATCTCTTCTTTATCTAAATAGCCTAATCGAAATAATAGAGCTTCGTCTCTAACAGTTCCAACCGTAAAAATTGCAATATTTGCTTGTTTTCCCATTTCAATAATATGGTGAATATGTCTATCCTGCTCCACTAATTCCTTTGTAACTGCGTTATCAAATATAACTGGAAGCGGTAGATTTCGTGGTGTCGTTTGAAATGCATCTGCAAATAAAGCGATTGTTTCATTCGCATAGGTATTAACACTTGAGTGACTAATACCCCCTTTTAATTGAACAACCTCTACCCCTTTTACATGTTGCGGCACAATTTTTCTTGCGATTTCATACATAGTGGTTCCCCAGCTCACACCAACGATATCACCATTTGTAACAGTCTTCTCCATATACTCAGCAGCATATTTACTAATATATTCCGTAATAGTCGCATACTCTGGTACCGGAGAAAATACGATGTGCGCTTCTAATAAATTATATTTTTCTCTAAGTAGATTTCCTACATTATCTAAATCAGCAAATGGATCTGCTATGTTAATTTGAACAAATCCTTTTTCTTTCGCATATTTTAAAAGCCTTGAGATGGTCGGTCTGGAAATATTCAGTTTATTAGCAATTTCTTGTTGGCTATAATCAGATTGGTAGTATAATCTTGCAACTTCAACACTTAATTGTTGTTTATCTTTATCCATAGTAGCTATTTATATATCCTTTCCTACATTTTTCTATCATTTACAAGCATTATACCGCTTTATTCTAGGAAATTCGACCATCTAAATTGATAGCCAACATTTTCAGAGTAACTTCAATCAAATTTATTTATTAGGCGAAAAAAATTTCTATCAATAAGTTTCTTTTTTCTGTCCCTTGAATTAACACATATGAAGTTCCTTAAACCTCTATTTATCCTCGTTTCAAACTTCAACCAAAACAAAAAAATCAGCGGAGGCTCCCCCACTGATTAGAGTCTTACTTTATTCTACTACACCTTCATGTAATTTTTCTGTATAATTCTTGACATCCTGCCAACTATCTCTAGCTGTATTCAGATCTTCTTTGATAAAAGTAAACTCCTCAGGACTGATGCCTTTTACATTTTGCAACAAATTATTATACTTCGCTCCAATTGTATACCACTGATTCGATATATTTTGAAGAGAAGTAATGGCTGCATCAATTGTTTCCGTCATATTGATTGTCTTATTTTTAACATCAGTCAAAATAGCTACTTCCGCCTGTGCCCCAGAAATTCTAGCCTTTAAGTTTTCGATTTCTCGTTCTGCATTTGCAATATCTTTCTTAGCGACAGCAATCATCGGCCCACCAGCGAGACAAGTGATTAACGCCACACAAAGTGCTGCTCCCGCAATAACCATATCATTACTTTTTTTAATTGAATCATTGTAAGTATTGATTTGCTGTTGCAACAGCGGAATTCCAGCATTCGTACTTGCTAAAATTGAGGTTAATTGATTTGCATCATCCTTAAAGCTTTTTGTATCTTCTGCCATTCTATTTCGAAACGTTTTTAGATTTCCTAACAGCTTATCCACTTCACTCTGGTTGTTCAAAATGACATTGTACAATTTTTCTAAATCAGATTTCAATTTCCCGCTGTCTTTTTGGTCCATAGCTGCTAATAAATTGTTGTAATATGCTTGGAATGTATCATTAAATTCCACAATATTTTGATCCGTCTTCAAAATTTGAGGTTTCATTTCATCTAACCAGTATATCGCATTCAACTTGGCCTCTTTTTGGTGCTTGATCATATTTTCTCGTAAACTACTATTTACTGCACTTATTTTACTCAAATCTGTTTCTTGTTGATCACGAATTGTTTTCGCATATGCATCCATTGCAAATACACTAGATGTTGTTTGTGCCATTACATCCTGGAATCCTGCAGGACCAAGAGAATAGTTTTTATTGCTTTCTTGCAATGAATGTATTTGCCCCTTTTGTTCTGCTGCAAGAGGATGCAGTGGTACAATATTACTTGTCGTAACCCCAAGAACCATCATTGACAACATGATTTTCTTATAAAGCCTCTTATTCATATCTCCACCTACTTTGTATAAAGTACAACTTCTATCAGCTGAGATTCCCTTTATCTCAATCATTCTCTGTGTCTCTCTGTTCACGAATAATGAGATTAAAAATCTCCTGCTCAAAATTGAACAGGAGACCTGCATCCCATACTTTATATGTCCGAAAAAATTATCAAGTATCTCCATATAAAGCATTAGTGATTTATTACGCTTTTGTATCCACTACTTTAATATCCTCAGCATAAATCTTTTCAGCATAATCTTTAATATTTTTCCAGCTATCTTTAGCAATATTTAGATCCTCTTTGATGAAAACAAGATCGTTAGGGCTAATAGATTCAACGTTTTGAAGTAAAGAGTTATATTTTGATCCCATTGTATACCATTGATTTGAAATATTTTGCAGTGCAGTAATGGCTACATCGATTGTATTTGTTAAATATTCAGTTTGAGTTTTAATATTTGTTAAGCCAGCTACCTGTAATTGAGCTTGCGAAATTTGTCCTGTTATCTTTTGGATTTCTGCCTGTGCATTATCAAGTTCTTTCTTCGCTAAAACAATTCCAGCAGTTCCCCCTCCTATCGCTGCTGCTCCACCTGCAATAAGTCCAATTCCTAATGGAGTCCCTGCACCAGTAGCAATTACAACTGCACCACCTATAATCGCAATTGGTCCTAAAGCTGTTGCAACTGACGATCCAATAATAATTGCGTTATATTTACCAATCGCCTCATTATACGTTGTGATTTGGTTTTGCATAAGTGGAATTCCAGCATCTTGACTTGCTAAAATAGACGTTAATTGATTTGCATCACCTTTAAAGTTTTGCGTATCTGTTGTCATTTTATTTCGGAATTGTTTTAGGTCTGCCACTAACTTATCTACTTTTTCTTTGTTCTCTGTAATACTAGCAGATAATCTTGTAAGTCCTTTTGTTAGTGTTGCTTTGTCTTTATTATCTACCGCTGTTACTAACGTATCATAATAGTTTTGGAATTTCGTATTATAATTAATAATATTTTGGTTCGTGGAAATCAATTGCGGTTTAATTGTATCCAACCAATGATTTGCATTTCCTCTAGCAACATCTTGATGATGAACAACTTTTGTTTTTAAAGAATCATCAACTGTCGTTATACCATTAAAATTAACATTAGCTTGTTTGATAATTGTTAAAGCATATAGGTCCATTACTAAAGCATTTGAACCTGTTCTTGCCATCGCATCTCTTAGACCGTCTGGCCCTAATGAATATTCAGAGTACTTGTCCGATGCATCTGATACACTAGCATGAATCGGAATTGGTTTTGTTGTGCTTTCCGCTGCATAAGTATGTGCTGGTAGGATATTACCTGCTGCAACTACTGCCATGATTGCCGATAGAGCCATTACTTTATAAGGTTTTTTTGTCATTTTTCTTCTCTCCCTATATCATTAATTATTATGATGTATTGTCTGCAAGAAATTTAATGTACCATTACATTTGTCACGTAATCTTCAAATTGCTTCGTTTGTTTAGCCATCTCATCATTTAATCTTTTAAGTTGACTAAATTGTTTTTGGAGTGTACTACTATCAATAGAAACACCTGTTGCAAGATTCTCTTTCATTTGAAGCATAGTTTCATTCACTGACTTCCAATCATTCACCAAATACTCCAAAGTTGTAATTTGTCTATTAATTAGCTCCGTAAAACTTTTTACCTGATCTTCAATAAATGTAATTTCAGTTACTTGAATTTCAGATTGTGATAACTTTTGAATAAGTGGTAGTAATTCTTTTTGCTTCTGCTGAATTCTATTCGCAGCTTCTCTTGTTTGACTATCTGCAGCATTTACGATTTCATCGCTAAGAGATCCAATCGATACAAAATCTACTGTTTTTGTCTGAGCTGTTTGATTCGTAATTGTAAAAACTTGTTTCCCAATATTAATTGAGCCTTTAATAATTTCATTTGGTCGATTTAAAATCTTTGTAAGTTCCGCTTGAATCTCTTCTTGAATTCTTTTAATATCCGCTCTTATTTGTACAATATCTCCATTTGAGCCCTTTAATGATTGAATTGCTGTGTCAGCCTTTTGAGATAGACTTGCATTATCTTTATCCAATAAAGCTTTAAAGCGATTTAACTCAAGTAAAGTTTGTTCCATGTCATCTTGAATTGTTTGTGATTGACTATGGAGTCTACCGAAAGCGCTTACAAAATCATTTTTTGCTTGTTCATCTTCATTCACTTTTCCAGCTAAATCATATAATTTACTATAATAGCTATTAAATCTTGTACTATATCTCATCATTTCTTGATTTAGATCCATTAACTTCGGATTATACTCATCTACCCATTCACGGACATTCGTTTTTGCGATCTTTTGAAAATCTGTCAAACTACTCATAGCACTTACTTTAATATCTGGCTGTTGTAAAATAACTAATCCGTAAGCTTGTATTAAAGGAGTGTTTGCCCCTAAAGTTCTTATCGAATTTGACAATGTATTTCTAGCCGTAATATTTTGAACACTTGTTTGTTTAAATTCTGATTGATTACTTTCTGCGAAAGCACTTATAGGTGTTAAGCAACTTGTAGATACTGCCGTAACCAATAGCCCTGTAAGTAAAGTTTTTTTCACTTTAACTCCTCCTAATATATTAGTAACTAATTATATCTTTTTATATAGATTTAATACTGTTTATTTCTTTGTAATAGACAAATATAGGAAACGTTTCCATACATATTCAATCTTTTTCGAATATATATGAACTCTATTAGTTTTTATATTTCCTTATTAGCGATTTCATCCCTTACTTTTTTGATTCAAATTAGAACTACTATCTTAATAAGAAAATAAAATCATATTTTACTATATCCACCTCTTTCGATTCATTAGGTTTAAAATATAGCACCACTTGGACTTAAACTAAATCATATAAGCTATTCATCATACCTTTTATTTACTGAATGAATTTCCTACCATGAATCTTCTTCCAATTCCCTATAAAACTAAGAAAGAAGATTGCATATGTTACACAAAAATATTATTCATTTTTCACAATTCATTAATAAGGCTATGAAACAAATAACTGTGTTTAAATTCAAGTTTTATACTGTAGCCTCATTTAAACACAGCTATTTTTTATCGTAAAGGTGTATTTTTTCTTCCGCTATTCCATAGGCTTTTTGTCTTTATTTCAATATAAAGTAACATTAACTTTATAAAATATTAATAAGAGTATTTTCCATTGAAAAGCACCTTTATCTCTAAAAGAATTGCCATAGCAATTATTATTTCAATATAATTATTATGAGTGTATGCAATTATGCATACACTCTTTTCACAAAGCAGATTTCCTTACTTTAAAACTTTTTCCCCCTTACAGAAAACAATTCATTTTCTCTTTTTATAAAAAAGAAAATGAATTAATCATCCTCCTGATAGAAACATTCCCTTTCTGCTCTTTTATTCATAGGTAGTAAGTCCCATCTATATCCTATATTCATTATCTAAAAGCGAGCGCTCACTAGCCCCAATTAAATGGTCAAGTTTACTGAGAAATCCTATTCTATTTCTATTTTTTGATTAGCAAAGTATACTACAAACTACCACAGTGTCTACATTTATTACGCCTCCGATAATAGTAAGCTATCGTAGCGCCAAACAGAGCCACTCCCCAAATTGGCCATAATAACTCTGGACCTTCCAATGCCCATCCCCTGTGATCTAGGCCCCCTTTATTAATAAAACCTCGGATGTACATCAAACCAGCTGAAGTAACCATAATGGAAACCAGTGAAGCCGGGATAATCGCTAATGAAAGAGGTACACGCTTACCAGCAACAAATAGAAACCAACGCGGAAAAATTTCTCCCCATCGCTGAATAAGCCCTAGCGTAAGAATTGCCCCTCCAAGCGCTACGGTTGCCAAAGACGCACCCATTAACCAAATTCCAGGTGAATCACGTTCAAAAGAATCAAGTAATTCTTTAGTCGTTCCTAGTGGAATGCCTATCGCCCAACACCATCTTGTTATGGAATAACAGATGGGAATTATAATAGCAATGTAAGTGCACCATTTCCCCCAAGATGCTGCTGAGGATTGTGATGTCCATTTAGAAGGATTACTATTTCGGCCACAATACGGACAAGCATTTCGTATTTGGCGTTGGTAGGCTAAAGCAGTAGCAATCCATAGAAAGGATCCGAGCATACTAATATATTGATTTACAACCGTCCCATACATCATGTGTTCAAAAAAATTAGCTTCAGATGGAAAATCAAATGGCGCTCCAACCAGAAAGACAATTCCATACGCCGCAGTCGCCAAAATACGGTAATCGATAACTGCAAATAATAGAATTGCTACTAACATATACACAAACGTGAGCAACATCATTCGGAAAAGTCCCTTGCCCCAGCCAAGAATCATCAGGACAGCTACAATGACTCCCATTAATCCAAATCCAACCATCATAGGTGCACCGATCTCAGGCCTCAAACCAGCTAGCATTGAGTATTCAGAATGTGGATCCCCTATCCCAAGTGGAAAACCTTTTCCTCCCAACGCCCAATACAAACCTAATATGAAATACATAAACGACCACGCACCTGCAACATACCCAATCCATTTTGGCCATAGCGATAACCGCTCAACAATATGAATTCCGGTTTCACTTGTTTTCTTTATCTTTAACATCTCGAAAACCATCCCTTCTATTAGAAAGTTCAAATGCTAAAACTTTCCGCAAAATCCACACTGGCCTTTCCTTCTTTGATAATAAGCAAGAGTTGCCACTCCTAATGCTATTCCCCATGGAAGCCAAAATAGTGAAGGCCCCAATTTCCAGCATTGATGGAACCATCCAATATTTTCAAAATGATAATCGGACTTATTTTTAATCCCGCAAGAGTGATAAGAACAGATGCACATGTCGCTGGTATCACCGCGAACCAAATAGGAACACGTCTTCCAGCCAAATAAAGGCACCAACGAGGAAAATTTTCTCCCCATTTTTGGATAAGTCCCAATGTAAGAATAGCACCGCATATTGGTAATCCCCCAAGTACGACCTCTATCAAACGTTCCGTAAATGATTGATTGCTAATTAATGTTGCTGCTGCATCACTCACTCCCAATGGAATCTCTGCAGCCCACGCTAAGCGGACAATGCCATAAGGAAGTGCCATAACGATAGCAATGTAGGTTGCATATTTCCCCAAACTGTTTCCGGCAATTGAGTTATCCTGAGTCTCCTTTTGGCGCCCGCAATTCTCACATGCTTCCCGGCTCCGCCGCTGATAAGCCAAGGCTGTGGCTCCCCACAAAAATCCTCCTACCATACATAGAAGTTGATTTATTACAGACCAATCAATGAGTTGAAAGTGTAGCATGAATGAATAAGCGAAATTCTGTAATACCCGGACATCAGGAATCACCAACACTAGAGTCATACACATTATCCATGCGAAAATGAGCAGGACTGCACGTGGAATCATTCCCCCCCCACATTCGGATTGTAGCCAATGCAGCGATTGCTCCAATCCCTCCAATGCAAACGATTGTCACTCCTCCCACATCTGATTGTATGTTTGCTAAAAATGATCCCATCATAACCCCTCTTGAATCATTTTCACCAAAAGGAAATCCTGCGCCTCCTAAAGCCCAATAAAGCCCCAAAATCCCATACAAGAAAGACCAGATTGCAGCTATATAAGCAACCCATCTATGCCAATCTGACAGCAGTTTATTTTGATTCCTCTTCCTATCTTTCAATGTGTATTCTGAGTTATTCTCAGTCGACTGTCGTATATAATTTAATTTAAAAACCATAGTCTCCAACTCCTTAGTGGATAGTGATGAGTAAGTTCATACTATAATAGGAGAAACAATTTGAAACGAATCCACGGACCTGTTTATAAACAGGTCTAAAGATCCGTTTATAAACAGGAGTTTACATGATTAAGGCTTTAGGCCCACTTCTTGTAAATGTCGCTAGAAAACAAAAACCCAATTCCATGTAAAGGAATTGGGTTGAGAACTTTCTAAATATAAATCAATAATCGCTTTCCTGATTCGGACGCATAAACCCTTGTTCCCATGCAAAAACAGCAGCTTTCGTACGATCAAGCATATGAAGCTTACTTAAAATGTTACTAACATGGCCTTTCACTGTCTTTCCACTAATGAAAAGACTTTCAGCAATTTCAGCATTCGTGAGTCCCCTAGCAATCAATCGTAATACTTCCAATTCTCGTTCACTTAGCTCGGAAAATGGATCGGGAGATGCCTGTTTCGTAGCACGAATCTCATTAACAACCCGTGCAGCCACCCGTGGATGCATAATGGATTCGCCTTGTACGCCTCTCCTTACCGTTTCAACCAATTGATTAGGCTCAATGTCTTTAAGCACATATGATATCGCCCCTGCACGTAACGCTGGAAAAATGTACTCGTCCTCATGATAAGAAGTCAACACAATCACTTGAGAACGAGGACTAACTTGTTTAATCATTCGTATCGCCTCTACACCATTGATACCCGGCATCACTAAATCCATGAGTACGATATCTGGCACAAGCTCAGCAGCTAGGTCCGTAGCATTCTCACCATTCTCTGCTTCTCCAACCACGTGAAAGTCAGGTTGAATTGTGAACAGAGTATTCAATCCTTGTCTTACAATTGCATGATCATCAACAATTAAAATCGAAATCGGATCTTCCTTCTCCATTTTCTGTCACCTCTTCTAAATAACCATTGGCATTCGGATTGTTATCTTCCCAAATGTCTGCTTGTTTACATTGAACGGTAATTTTCACACCTTTCTCTATCCCGCTTTGGATATCGATATTCCCTTTTAACGCATGAATCCGTTCACGCATAGAGGACAAACCTACTCCTTGTCGAGCTCCCCTTTGCATATCAAACCCACAACCATTATCATGAATAGAAAGAGTTACTACTTCTTCGCACTCTAGATGAATCATTACCATATTTGCTTGACTGTGGCGTGCAACATTATTCAGTGCCTCCTGTGTGATGCGAAAAAATGTTTCTTCAATAATGGGGGATACTTGTTGCTGTCCACTTGTCTCCAAATTAACCATGATACCCGTTTGTTCTTGCCACATCCCCGCATAATCTTTTAATGCATGTGCCAAATTCTTTCCCTCAAGTGCGACAGGACGTAATTCCCGTATTAATGCACTTAACTCCCGCTGCGTTTGATGTAACAAGTTTTCTGCCTTTAGTAAATGGTCTTTAGCGATATCATCATCTTTTCCAATAAGGGATTTACTAGTATTCAGCCAGATAGATGTAGCAAACAGTTGCTGCTTAATACTATCATGTAGCTCACGAGCTAATCGATTGCGTTCCTCAAGTGTCGCTAAATCTTGCCGCACTCTAAGTAAGGTACGTAATTGTTTTGCCATTTGATTCAACTTATATGCCAACTGCCCTAATTCATCCTTTGAAGGATCATGTACAAATGTTGTGAAATCTCCTTGACTCCATTGATCTGTAGAGTTTAATATCTTTTGAATACGACGAACGAGACTTCGAGAGGTGATAATTCCAAAAGTAATACCAACAATTGCTGCACCAATAAAGAAAGCCAAAATACTAAATCCAAAAAACTGAAAAGTAGCCTTCCAAAAATCGAACAAAGAAAAATGTATGTTTTCTGCTTTAACTACTAATACCCCAAGAACATCTTTCTCATTAGATAACGGAGCAACAATATATAAAACCCCACCTTTATGATAGCTATATGTTTTTAACTTACGTGCTTCGGATGGTTTCAGTGACAGAGCTGTATATATATTTCGATAAACTTTCGCAGGGAACTCTGTTTTAAAATCAATAAACTGAGGCACATTCTCTCCAGCACTTGCAAGTAATTTCCCATTTGGATCAGTCACCACAGAAAATCCATCGAATTCAGTCCCTACTTCTATGGGCCAATCTTCTAATGCCTTCTTCAGTTGATTTTGATTAATCAATGGTCCATTAAAGTTAGAAGATATATTTTGGGCCTGTATGCTTATCTGTTGTTCAAACATTTGGTCCGCATTATATTTCACTAGACTAAGTGAAATAAGAAAGCCTACCACTTCAAGGGTTAATAGAACACCAATGGTTGTTAATACATAAAATAAAGTCAGTTTCCACTGCAAGCGGCGGAAATGCCGGACAAAACGAGACAAAAATTTCATGTTTTTCCCTTCCTAATTGAAAGTATAGTGACCACCGTATTGTTCAATTCCCACTAAAATCTACTTCCTACTATAAAATATGTATTGAAATTTAACATTCCTCCCCCCAAGAAGCTTCTTTATATCATTCATTCTAAATTTAATTTTTCTTGATAAATTAGAAATTTCCTAGCGTACCCTTAAAATTATTTGTGCACGAATATATCCTCTCCTTGCTCTTCTGTAAATCAGATCCTTTTCCGTCTTATCATTCACTCTATTTTAACAACTTCTTAAAAAGATAGATTGGTATGGAGAAACAGATATAAACTCCCCCCCTTCTACTTAATGACGAATGTGGATGTGGAACATGCACTTTTGTAATAATATTCTTAAAGAAAAAATCAAAAACTATATATCTTTATTGCCTTAATAGTAGTAAATATATTCATAAAATGTAGATAATCATTTTAAAAACCAGGGTCGTTCAAAGAATTGGTGAAAGTAAATGGATAGGAATTTTAACAAGGTTAGAAAGAATAACTTTTGGAGTGGTAAAAAGTTTCGAAATACCAAATTTAACATAAGGATTGGATACACAAAGATAAGATATAAAACCTATTTGTATAAAAAGGTAGCTCTACATAAGTAAAGCTACCTTAGAAATTGCTTGTTCTATAATCTTTATTTTTTCAAATGATACGGTACAGTCGTAATAACTACATTTCTCTTATAGAGCAAGAATGCACGAATCAATAAGCTAGACTGGTTATGAAGAATATTGTGCCAGCCTTTCTTAGGAATAAATTGCGGTATTACTACAGTAACCCGATAATTTGATTCGCTCGCTTTATATTGAACTGTATCAATAAATTTGGTTAGCGGCTGAATAATACTTCTGTAATGAGAGTGTAGTGTCACCAGTCTAACCTCAGGCTGCCATTTCTTCCATTTTTCTTCAAACTTCTTCTCATCTTCTCTTTCAAAAGAAACGTAAACAGCTATGACCTGATCTGGTGAAAGGGATTTAGCATAATTTAATGAATTCTCTACTACATGAGTCATCCCAGCAACAGGAACAATTATGACATTCCCTTCAATCGGCACAATTGGTTCACAAGTTTTAAGACTTAATTGATCACCTACCGCTTCATAATGCTTTCTAATTCGATGAAAAACAATAATAATGACAGGTAAGAAAATTAAGACTGTCCAAACTTGTGAAAACTTAGTTAAAAAGAACATACTCATAACTATAAAACTAATAATAGCACCCGTTAAATTAATCGTTAATTTTAAAATCCATCCTTGAGGCTTTTCACGAATCCATTTTACCACCATTCCAGACTGGGACAACGTAAATGGAATAAACACGCCTACTGCATAAAGTGGAATGAGATGTTCTGTTTGCCCTTGGAAAGCAATAATTAAAAGAATTGAAGCAATTCCAAGTATGATAATTCCATTTGAATACCCTAATCGGTCTCCTCTAACTGTAAACATTCTAGGTATAAACTTATCTTTTGCAAGATTAACTGCTAATAAAGGAAAAGCAGAATAACCAGTATTAGCAGCAAGTATTAATATCAACGCTGTTGTTCCTTGAATAAAGAAATACATGAAGTTCCGTCCAAATGTTTCTTCGGCAATTTGTGAAACAACTGTTACCTCTCCACTTGGAGTAATACCATAATAGTAAGCTAAATATACGATTCCTGAAAATAACACTGCAAGTAAGGAGCCCATCGCAAGTAACGTTTTAGCAGCATTTTTAGGAGCCGGATCTTTAAAGTTTGGAATCGCATTGGAAATGGCTTCAACACCTGTCAAAGCAGAACTACCTGATGCAAATGCTTTTAAAAGTAAAAACAAACTAACCCCTGCTACTGGTGTACCAATTGGTGTATGCAAATTAGGTGAGACTTCACCTGTTACAATGTTGTATATACCTACACCGATTAATATAAATAACGCTAAAACAAATAAATAAACGGGATAAGCTAAAATAGAAGCTGATTCCGTTACTCCTCTTAAGTTCAAAATTGTAATAAATAATACAAAGATAATAGCAATAATTACATTATGAGCATGTAAGCTAGGAAAAGCAGATGTAATAGCATCTGTACCTGCAGATACACTTACTGCCACCGTTAAAATGTAGTCTACTAATAAGGAACCTCCAGCTATTAATCCTGGATTAACACCTAAATTTTCTTTTGATACTACATATGCTCCCCCGCCATGAGGATAGGCAAAAATAATTTGTCTATAAGACAAAATTAGAGCTGTTAGCAAAACTAAGACTCCTATTGCGATTGGAATAGAATACCAAAATGCTAACGCCCCCACCGTAGATAGAGCAATCAATATTTGCTCCGGACCATAGGCAACCGATGATAATGCGTCAGAAGATAGAATCGCTAACGCTTTCGTTTTATTAAGCTTTTGCTCTCCTAATTCGGTTGATTTTAAGGGTCTTCCAATTAAAAACCTCTTTATAGTTGAAACCACTGCTGTCCACTCTCCAATAACTTTGTACGTACATTTCTCTTTTAGTCAAATTAATACGCTATTTTTCAGAAAACAAAAAATGTCTACAAGCCATAACAAATAGACTTGTAGACATTAATTTTTTTGTCGCACAAGCTCCACCTTCCTTCTCATATAACGCTTACGAGGTTAGCTGTCGGATTCGGGCCTGTGAGTAGCCCTACCTCTTTTGCAAGGATTCACCCCTTGGATTATGTATCAATCCATAAAAACGGTTCCCCCGTACCATCAGGTTTCAGCGATTTAGAAATTCGAAACTGTCGATTATCATACTCCCTTATTTAGAAAAAGTAAACAAAAATTTTTAAACAATGGCTTAAATTTTTAGAAATAGAAAAATTGTGATGATTATATAGGGTATTACTTCGTGAATGAATATAATGCATCATATAAAATTAGCTTTTGAAGTTTTTGCACCACAATCAAATTATTTATATATACGCTATCTATTAATGAATAGACTTCACCTTTTTTCAACTACAGTATACATATATCTAGACCCATCGATTACTTCTATCAGTTCCCCTATTAATACTCTTATTGTTCGAAATATTAAATCTAAAACCCGTTTTATTTGTAGGATTTCCTTACTTTTTGTCGAATATATTCAATGGGAGGAGGAATATTACATGATTTTCAAAGGATTCTTCATTAATCTATCTATTTTTGCTTTCCTAGTTAGCTCAGCTATATTCATTCGGGTGTTGATTTTGAATATTAATTCTAAATTAAACCGGCTATACGGAGGAGTAGTTGCCGGTATCATAGCTGCTATTCTGATGGTCTTTAATTTTAAGCACATGGGATTGTTTTATGATCTCCGAATGGCTCCTCTTATAATTTCGTACATTTATTTTGGTCGTACGGCCGGTTGGATTACAATAACATTTATTATAATTATGCGCATTTTCTATCTTGGTGGTAATTGGGGACCATCTTTGATTGTTTCTTTAGGAATAGCTACTATATATACTATTTTTGAAACTTATCTCAAGGAGCTTCATCCCTTTAAGAGAGTCTTTCTCTATCTAGCTGTTTATATAGCTATGATCCATTTGGTATTCGGATTCTTTTTTCCTTCTATACCTCTTATACTTTTTGACATTCAAGGTACATTATTTATATCTTCTGGACTATTGATCTGTATTTTTCTTATGGAGTCCTATCAAAAATTATATTGTTTAACACAAAATTTAACTAAAGCGAATGAAACATTACTAGAATCCAAGCAAGAATTAAGGGATACCGTACATGAATTGCAAGGAGGTATTTTTAAATTTAAAAAAGTAAATGGAAATTTTATTCATACTATGTGTGATGGGCAGTTATTTTATCAACATGGGTTTCACTCAGAACAAGTGGTAGGAAGAAGTTTACTTACCATAGATTCTTCCATTATTTCATTTCATTTACTTCCTCGACTACTAAAATATTATCAACAGGCATGGGATGGTGAAGAAGTCAGTTTCGAACTGCCATGGCCCAATGATGAGACTATTATACTTTTCTCTCTTAGGCCTGTTAAACGAGAAGGAACAGTTATTGAGGTAGTTGGTTCTACTGTTGATATAACGAAAAGAAAAAATGCGGAAGATGAACTAAAGGTGACGAAAGATCGGCTGGAATCATTTATTAATCATAACGTAGATGCTATCACTATATTTGATTTAGATGGACATATGATACAAGCCAATAAAGCTTATGAAAAGATATTTGGATGGTCAGAAAAAGAAATCTTGGGAAAAAAATTACCTTGCATACCTGATTTTTTAATGAATGAAACTTTAGAATTTATAAAAAATATTAAAAATACCAATATACAAGACCCTGTTATTACTAGGTTAGAAACAGTTAGACAAAGAAAAGATAAAACTCTAATTGATGTAAGCTTGACGGTTTCACCCATTCTAGATTTAAGGGGCAATGTAATTGCTTTATCAGGAATTTGTAGAGACATTTCTGAAAGGAAACAAGCAGAAAGAGAACTCCATCGATTACATCAACAATTAAAAGACAGTGAAATGAAATACCGTGCACTAATCGAACAAGCAACTGACGCAGTATATGTAGTAGAGCTGAATGAGGATCAATTTCCAACAGGATTTATAGAGGTAAATCCTGTTGGGTGTAAAAGATTTGGATATAGTAGAGAGAAGCTTCTCTCAATGCCATTTCCTAGTACCGTTCCGCCAGATTCTCCAATGGTCAAAAGAGTAATAAAAAAAATTAGAGAAGGGCAAACTTCTTTCACTTTGCAAGATGAATTTGTTTTTCCAACAGGAAAAACAATAACAACTGAGTTTGGTGTCCGTGTTTTTAACTTGAATGGCAAAAACGTTTTCTTGAGTATCTCTCGAGATATCACTGAGCGGTTAAAAACAGAGGAATTATTACGAAAATCAGAGAAACTTGCTGTAGTTGGTCAATTAGCCACTGCAATTGCCCATGAAATTAACAATCCTTTAACAGCAATGAAAGGATTCATGCATTTACTAAAATCATCGGAAAATAAGAAAAATGAACATTATATAGATATCGTGTTATCAGAGATTGAGCGAATAGAAAGTATTACAAATGAATTTATGGCACTAGCAAAGCCTCAGGCGTTAGAAATTAAAACAAATGATCTTAATGTATTAATGAAACAAGTTGTAATGATACTTCAGCCTCAAGCAATGATGAACAACATACAAATTACAACTGAGTTTACATCTGATACTTCATTCATCCTTTGTGAAGGAAATCAATTAAAGCAAGTTTTTATAAATATCTTAAAAAATGCGATTGAAGCGACAGCAATGGGAGGGGAAGTCTTGATTCAAATCGAATATATACCTGATAAAAACCAGGTAAACATTCGATTTACTGATTACGGATGCGGAATTGAAAAAGATCGTATACCTTATCTAGGAGAGCCATTTTATAGTATTAAAGAAGATGGTGTCGGTTTAGGATTAATGATCTGTTATAAAATGATCGAAAAGCACCAAGGAAAGATACTTATTGAAAGTGAGGTAGGTAAAGGAACGACAATCAATGTAAATCTTCCTATATCTACTCTCGAAAACTAATATTCTTATTTATCTTTTTAGGTACCACCGTATCACCAGAAATTTAAAAATAAAAACATCTCAAAAGTAAAAAGTTTCTTTTCTATAGTTTAGAAGAAGAAATTTTTTCATTTTAAATATTATGGATAATTTAATTTAAAAAAATGAAGAACAATATCTATTAGAAGCTGATGATAGTGTAAAAATACCAGCAAATTCGAAACATAAATGGGAAAATTTTTAGATATGGTGGATTATTCCTAGAATCGTTGCCGTATCTTAATAAAGACATCCTTGTTGTACAGACAATTGGTATACCAAACATGATTGTAATACACAGATTGATCGAATGAACTTAATAGAAAGAGAGGGCCTTTCTGGTAAGAGCTCCTCTCTTTCTATTAAGTTGTGTCATGTGTAAGTTTATCATTTTAACCGAGAAGACTCCCTCCTCTAAACGAAGTGAAGGTGGGGGTAGTTCAATTCTTATTGATTCACGTACGTATCAAACCATAAATGGATATATCCAGCTGTAATACGTTGCGCTTCTATTAAGCATTTTCCTGTTACTGGTGTTACCTCAGCACGCCATTTATCAGCAGAGTCTTGTGACACAGCCGCTTTTATAAACCAACCTTTCGTTGAACTTTAAGGTGAGAGTCTTACTATCGGCGAATAGCGGGATAAAATATTGAATGTTCATATACAATTACCTGATTTGTACTTTTTTATATCCACCTTCTTTTTCGAGACCATTCATTTTTAAATTCACATAATAAACCAATCTAAATATAAACGGAAACAACAAAGAGCCTACAAGGGATGGAATGAATATTTTATTAAAAAGTGAAGCTATCCCAAAAAGAATCCCCGCAAAAAAGTAGCCTACAATTGCACTCCAATAAACAAAACGTGCAAATTTAATTTGGAACGTATCACCTTTTTTGCAAGGTTTACCGAACATAACTTGGACAAATTTAATCAATGTAATCACCTCTCCTTATGCTGTAGCTTGTTTCAAGAGACAACAAGCCAATTATATCTCATTTACAGTAACTCACTTGGAAATGTCTCCTCGAAAACCCGTCACACCAGCAGGTCTACGAATCTCTCTATAGACTGTTGGAATGTTCGCTTACAGCATCTCTTCATAAACTTTTAAATTTTGATAAATAATTTTTAGCAATGGCGCATCTATATGAAATTGTTTTGCTAATTTTAACAAATATCCTTGTAAGTACTCCCCCTCGATAGGTGAATCTTTCTCCATATCCCGCTGCATAGAAGATTTCATATCATATGAAATCTTATCGATCGTCTTCATATGTTCGTCAACAATATTATCCTGAATTGGGGCTCCAGATGCTTTCATAATCTGTGCTGCTTCTTCAAATAAATTCCGAATCAAGTCCCGTCCCCCATCACTTTCACGGATTGGTCCTATTGGTGCGCGCATTAGCGTAGTCACACCTGACATAACAGTAATAAATAAATATTTATGCCACATATCTTGCACGATATGATTACTCAAAACAAAACTTGCTTTTGTACCCTTTAATGCATCGGCAATCTCATATATTCGCTCTGTATGTAGATGTTTAATTTCCCCAAATACAAGTCGGTCAGCAGAGCTAGTTTGAACAACATCTCCCTCACCGTTTAATGTTGTTTCAATAAAACACAAACCTCCAATAACTTTATCCTCACCAAATACCCGTTGTAATACAGATAGATGAGCTATACCATTTAGTAGTGGTATAATAATTGTGTTCTCACCAACAAATGGCTTCAAATCGTTTATTGCTTCTTCTAAATGATAAGTTTTTGTTGAAAATAAAATTAAATCGAATGGATCTGCGGATTCAGTTTTTGTGATTAATTGTGGTATAAAGGAGAAATCTCCATTTATGCTACGAATAACAAGACCATTTTTCTCAAGCTGTTGTTTTCGTCCACTACGAACGAGAAAAGTAACGTCTTCCCCTTTTTCTACTAAACGGCCTCCAAAATACCCTCCGACTCCTCCAGCTCCTAGTACTAAAATACGCATATAGAACTCCCCTTTTCCAAACATGAAAATTTTACTTCCTTGTAACATAACTATATTATACATCTGACTCATCAATTAAACAGAAGATTCAACTTTTTAATAAGGTTTTATTTTAAAATTATGTATTATAGACTTAGTAAAGACTTGTATAGTTAGAAAGGATGAGAAGAAATGCAATATCCAATGTTCTTATCTAAAAGATTAACAATACGCCCATTTGAATTAGATGATGCTCCGAGAGTTCAAGAATTAGCAGGCGATAAAGAGGTTGCGAAAACTACTACAATTATTCCTCACCCTTATCCAGATGGCTGGGCAGAAGAGTGGATTACCTCTACTCATACAGCTATGGATAAGGGAGACAGTTTTCACTTTGCAATGGTTAATGAGCAAAATATGCTCATCGGTTGTATTTACCTTTTTATTAACAAAAAACACAATAAAGGAGAACTAGGATACTGGCTGGGTAAATCCTATTGGGGTAAAGGATACTGTACAGAAGTCGGTCAGGTCATCGTTACATATGCATTTGAAGAATTACAGCTAAATCGTATTTATGCTGATGCTTTTACTAAAAATCCTGCTTCTTCTAAAGTCATGCAAAAATTAGGCTTGAAACATGAGGGAACATTTAAACAAAGTTGTTTGTATTGGGGAGTGTATGAAGATACTGTTGTTTATGGTTTAACAAGATCTGATTATAACAAGAGTAAGTAGCTTCTCTTCTTTTTAGCGAATATCAATAATACGAAAGCTTTACTTCCACCATAAAAATCAAAATTTCAAGAAGAAAAAACGCAGAAACCTCCTTTTAACAATTACGTTTTAACATCTAAATGAATGATTATAAAAAGAGTAGGCCACAAATTTTTATGGCCTACTCTTTTATTTAAACATTTCCCTTGTTTTGATTCACCAGAAGTAATCTATATTTTCTCATATCTTATAAATAAGTTAAAATCCTCTTCCATCCCAAAAAAACACCTACATAAAATATGATATACTAAATTCAAAATCTTTAGAGGAGCTGGCTATTATGGGGATGATTGGACAGTATCTATTAGTTACAGATGAGGAATTAAGTAAAATCAACAATAACGAGTTAGACATTTATTTTAGAGAATCTGATTTAGATATCGATAAGTCATGGCAGTTACTTCATTTTACTTTATGTGGTGAGATTGGCGGAGGCGAACCACCGCTTGGACATGTCGTACCGCTTAATGATTCCATCATAGATAACGATTCTCTCGGTACATTTTATCTTACAACTAGTGAAGTCGAAGAGGTCTATTCTGCAATAAAAGATTTAAGCGAATCTGATTTCAACAACATGTACAACTTTCAAGAATTAATGGATGAACAGCTTTATCCACTTGTTGAAGATGATGACCCGGATGAAATATTAGAATATATCTATAGTTACTTTTTAGAAATTAAGGATTTATATAAGCAAGCTGCTGCAAACAAGCAATGTGTAATTTTTTTCATTATCTAAATAGAAGTGAACTACCCTCCCCTTCACTTCTATTAGAGGAGAGGGGCTTCTCGGTTAAAACGATAAAAAAACGGATCCTCTCTTTGACGATAAGATCCGTTTTTTATGAAAGTGAACGATTATCCTAATTTCACTTTATTTTCTTCTTCAATTTTTTCTAATGCGATAGCCACTTGCTCTTCTGTTAATTCATGCTCTTTTACATAACGATTGCGCGGGTGTACACGGCATTCATGTGAACATGCACGTAAATATTTCTCTTCATTTTCTTCCGAGCATAAGATTTGTTTGTTACATTCTGGATTTGCACAATTTACATAGCGCTCACATGGTTCTTTTGTAAAGTGGTCTTTCCCAACAATAACATGTTCTTTTTGGTTTACTGGTACACCAATACGCTCATCGAATACGTAACATTGTCCATCCCATAGTTCACCTTGCACTTCAGGGTCTTTTCCGTACGTTACAATTCCGCCGTGAAGCTGACTTACATCCTCAAAGCCTTCACGCACTAACCAGCCTGAAAACTTCTCACAGCGAATACCACCTGTACAATATGTTAAAATCTTTTTACCTTCGAACATTTCCTTATTTTCATCAATCCAATCTGGTAGTTCGCGGAATGATTTAATATCAGGTTTAATCGCGCCTCTAAAATGCCCTAGCTCATATTCATAATCATTTCTTGCATCTATGATAACTGTATTTTCTTCCTTCATTGCTTCACAAAACTCTTTTGGTTCTAAATACTTACCTGTTGTTTCTTTCGGATTGATATCATCTTCTAAACGAAGTGTAACAAGCTCTGAACGAGGGCGCACATGCATTTTTTTGAACGCATGTTCATCAGCTTCATCCACTTTAAACACGATTCCATCAAAACGTGAATCGTTCTTCATTGCTTCCATATATTCCTCTGTTTGTTCAACAGTACCTGAAGCAGTTCCGTTAATCCCCTCTTCTGCTACAAGAATTCTTCCTTTTAACTCAAGTGAATTACAAAATTCTAAATGCTGAGCAGCAAATTCTTCCGGATTCTCAATTGTAGTGTACATGTAGTACAGTAACACTCTGTATGGTTTTGTATTTGACATTTTATTTTTACCACCTATCTAATTCGATATTTTAAAATCATGTATAAGTTAACGATCATATCGGAACATATAAGAATAAGAAAAGATATGTTAACTATTGCTCAAATAACTTTCTCCTATTTACAATGTTTTCCTATAAGTTAACGCAAATGAAAAACGAGATTACATCACAATCCAATAGAGTTGTGATGTAATCCCAATATATTATATAACATACAAATTGGTTTCCAGCAATTAATATGCTGTAATCCCTGTTTTACAATTAAAAAACAGCCTTTTCCATTCCATATTATAGGTTAATTTTCCTACAATCCCAAAAGTTATAACTGTATGTTAGCTATTTATTTATTTTTATTACATAGTTATTTCAAGTACACCTTTTATTGTACACAGTCATATAATTTGCATTAAGGAAACATTTGTGTTCAAATAAAAAAATCAACTAAAACATCTAAATGTATTGAAATAGATAGTAAGAATAAATACAATAATTGCATCATGCTAAGAAACTAAAGGGGAAAACTACTATGAATAAAAATATAACAAAAGATGAACACGTCCCTTCTCAAAGTACAACCGTTCAATCTGCTCATCTAGCTTTAAGTGGTGAAACTAAGGGACTTAAAAAATTATTACCTTTTCTAGGACCTGCATTCATCGCATCTGTTGCTTATATTGATCCAGGGAACTTCGCTACAAATATTGCAGCTGGATCACAATATGGTTATTTACTACTTTGGGTAATTCTCGCTTCCAATTTAATGGCCGTTTTAATTCAGTCTCTATCAGCGAAACTCGGGATTGCTACTGGTAAAAACCTTCCAGAAGTTGCTCGCGAACATTTCCCAAAACCCGTTTCAATTGGTTTATGGATACAGGGTGAACTCGTTATTATGGCTACTGATTTAGCCGAGTTTATCGGTGCTGCTTTAGGATTATATTTGCTATTTGGCATTCCAATGTTACCTGCTGCTTTAATCACAGCAATCGGATCATTCATTATTCTTGAATTTCAGCGCAGAGGCTTCCGCCCATTAGAAGCTGTTATTACAGGGATGGTCTTTATTGTTGTTGTTGCATTTGGTGTACAAATGTTTTATGCGAAACCAGAGCTAAGTCCCCTTCTTTCGGGACTATTTATTCCTAAATTTCAGGGTGTAGATAGTATTTTACTTGCAGCTGGGATTTTAGGTGCAACAGTAATGCCACATGCAATTTATCTACATTCTGCTTTAACGCAGCGCCGCGTAGTTGGAACAACAGATGAACAGCGCAAAAAGATTTTTCGCTTTGAATTCATTGATATCATTATTGCAATGGTGATTGCTGGAGCAATTAATGCAAGTATGCTAATCGTAGCAGCTGCCCTGTTCTTCAAAAACGGATTACATGTTAAAGATTTAGACGTTGCTTTTAATGAATTTAGCAATTTAGTTGGACCTGTATCAGCCAGCCTTTTCGGAATTGGATTGTTGGCTGCTGGTTTATCTAGTTCTTCCGTCGGTACAATGTCTGGTGATATTATTATGCAAGGATTTATCCGCATGCATATTCCTTTATATGTAAGACGCTTTATTACAATGATTCCGCCTCTTGTTATTATCGCTTTAGGTGTGAATCCAACTTACGCTCTTGTTATGAGTCAAGTTGTATTATCATTTGGAATCGCGTTTGCATTAGTACCTCTTATTATGTTTACAAGTAGCAAAAAAATTATGGGCGTGCTAGTTAATCATCGTATTACAAGCGCAATTGCCTGGTTAATCGCGGCTCTAGTTATCGCTTTAAATATTTTCTTACTGTATCAAACATTTACTGGACAATAAAGCTATTATGTTTTTGATTTTTATTTTATAAGATGCCATGATAAATCCCCTTTGCTTAAACAAAGGGGATTTATTTTAGGTTAAAGGTGAAATCACATCACCTATTGGTACCGCATTTCCATTTTTCACACGAATACCACCTTCTGGCATAGCGTGCCCATCAATATCCCGAAAATATAATGGTAAGCCTTCCGAAAGAAACATGCTCGTCTTGGATGGATCTTGCCATTGATGATGAATATGTAAATGTGGCTCACTGGAATTTCCTGAGTTTCCAACTTTCGCAACCACTGTTCCTTCGTTTATGTGTTGTCCTTCTTTCACAAGTACCGATCCTCTCTTCAAATGAGCAAGGATAAGGTATGTTCCTGTTTCATCTAAGCGTAAATATATGTGATTACCAGCCATAGAATCAAAATCATCAGTTCCTGGTTTCAAATCAGGTTCATCAGTATTAATCGATATAACTGTTCCAGAAGCCGGAGCTACTACCTCTGCCCCATATATACCGTAATCTTCTAATTTTGAGCTTTTTATTCCCGCTGGTGGAACGAGAAAATCATATGCCCAACGTTGATTTGGTGCCCAGGCGTGATAATTCGTTTCAAGTCGATTTCCTCCCCATCCTACTAATGCAGTTTGATTCAATGGAAGACGAATCGTTGCTTTTGGAGTTGCAGAATGAACATCTGCCGGATAAGCAATTTGTCCTATTCCAACAAACCATCCTGCTGGCCAAGCTCCAGCTACAGA
Organism: Bacillus pseudomycoides DSM 12442; assembly: GCF_000161455.1. Lineage (GTDB taxonomy): Bacteria > Bacillota > Bacilli > Bacillales > Bacillaceae_G > Bacillus_A > Bacillus_A pseudomycoides. The sequence goes on along the minus strand of NZ_CM000745.1, from coordinate 1,667,801 downwards.
TAGAATCAAAATAAAAATAATTGTTTTATCTATACGTCTTCTAGAAAACAAAATCCAAATAATTGTAGTCATTGTGATGATAAAAATTACGATAGAAAAGAAACTAAAAGCTTGTATTCCCCACCAAGCAAAGATAGATACAATGCCCCTAGCTAAATAAATTAAGCTCCAACCTATCAACAAAATTGCAACAAAAATAGTAAGTATAATTTTCTTCCACATATTATATCCTCCGTTTCCATATCTTCATTCGCTATGATACAGAACAGACTTTACGACATATGAAAGAAATACTTACGACTTTCTTACGATTTCCTTTTATATCTTGGTAAAATGATAGTAAATGTTGTCTCTTCTTTATTACTATCCACTGTTAGATCACCTTCATGGATGTGAGCAATACTTTTAGCGATAGCAAGCCCCATTCCTTTTCCACCAGTATGAGCATTCCTTGACTTTTCTCCACGATAAAATTTTTCAAATACATACGGAATGTCTTCGTCTGAAATGCGTGGTCCATAATTCTTTATTTTTATTTGGGCATTCACGTTTTCAACTAACACTTCAATAACGATTTTCTTTCCAGACTTCCCATATAAAATACTATTACTGATTACATTTTGCATTAGCCTTATGATTAATTTTATATCTACTTCAATTTGTACAGTTTGTTTACACTCAATGTCAAAATGCATCTTTTCCTCATCTAATTGCGGTACAAAATCAATCATGATTTGTTCTATTAATGGTTTAACTTCTACTATTTCTTTATGTAACTGACGTTCCTTATAGTTTATATGACAATATTCTAGTAGATCATCTATTTGATTTTTTAACTCATCACTTTTTCGCTTTAATACCGCTACATACTGATCGCATTCCTCTATGTTGGAATGAAGCTTACTTTCCACTAAATCAACATAACCTATTAAAGATGTTACAGGTGTTCGTAAGTCATGAGAGATGTTATGAATCATTTCATTTTTCATTTCTTGTGATTGTTTTTCTTTTTCAATCGACTCCTTTAAACTTTTTACCATCCCATTAATATCGGTCGCTAACTTTCCAATCTCATCACTTTTCAAAACGGGTATACGTACTTCCAAATTACCTTTACTTATCTGTTTCACACCCTGATTGATTTGCTCCAATCTTTTCATCATATTCTTTGATAATAGTAGAAAAAAGAGCGAAGTTAAAATGAGAAAAATAACAAAGTAAATAAAAGAATATTCTTCTTCTAATCTCATAACATCCTCATGCATACTTCCAGCCAAACTTTGAAATACTATAATGCAAATAGTAGAGAATAAAATGCTACTTATAAAAACAAGAAAAAATTTCATCCTAATCCCTTGCAATAATTTAGTCTTCAATTTTATAACCGACTCCCCAAACATTTTGTATAACTGTTGGCTTCTTTGGATTTTCTTCTATCTTATTTCTTAACCTTGCAAGATGAACCATGACAGTATTATTGCTTTCATGAGCTCTTTCTCTCCAAATACTTTCATATATTTCTTCTAATGTGAATACCCGGTTTCTATTTTTAGCCATAAGATGTAATATATCGTATTCCGTTTTTGTAAGATTAATAGCTTTCTCGTACAACATCACTTTTCTAGATAATTCATCTATCTCCAAACCTCTGATTTTAATTTTGTTTTTATGCACTTCGCTTGGCATATGATTGAAATATGTATATCTTCTTAATTGTGCCTTCACCCGTGCTACGAGCTCCATCATACTAAATGGTTTCGTTATATAATCATCTGCGCCTGTGCTTAGTCCAATAACCTTATCTATATCTGTCGCTTTTGCACTTAAGAACATAACAGGAATAGTATGCCGTTCTCTTATTCTTCGGCATACCTCAATTCCATCCATGGCAGGCATCATAATGTCCAAAATAACCAGTTGTATATCATTTATATCTAAAATATTTAATGCCTCTCCCCCAGTGTAAGCTCTTAAAACACGAAACTCTTCTTGGCGTAAATGTACTTCAATTAATTGAACAATATCTGCGTCATCATCTACGATTAATATAGATTGTTGTTTCATAACCCATCCTCTTCCATAATCATTTGAAATATATTCCATAAAATTATATTAACATGTAGCAAAAGAGAATTATCATTTCTTTTTAGTCAGTTTCTAAAGTTCTCATTATAATTATTTCACGATAAATATTTTAAAAGTTTGTTTTTTTCTGATTTTAATATAGAATAATAAATAAATTTTATACAAAAAGGAGTGAAAAAATGTTTCCGATATTAGAAACAGAACGACTCATTTTGAGAGAACTTACAGAATCTGATGCACAAAGTATATTAAATTGCTTTTCTAATACAGATGTATTACGTTACTATGGTCAAAATCCATTAAAAAGTATAGATCAGGTAAAACAAATCATTAGAAATTTTGCAGAAAGTTACAATGAAAAACATGGTATGAAATGGGGAATTGAACGAAAGGGGACGAAAGGCATTATTGGAACAATCGGTTTTCACGATTGGTCTTCTGAACATAAAAGAGCAAATATAAGTTATGCACTTTTCCCTGAGCAATGGGGAAATGGCTATGCTACTGAAGCAGTTTCTCAAGTTATATCATATGGTTTCCATACACTTCATTTAACACGTATTGGAGCGATTGTTTTTCTTGAAAATGAATCATCCAATAAATTGTTAACAAAACTAGGGTTTAAAAAAGAAGAAGTTCTACAAAATTATATGTATCAAAATGGAATTCCATATGATACAAACGTTTATTCTTTACTAAAATCTGTTTAATAAAAAGAATAACACAATCCCTTTACTTTAACTAAAATATAATTTTCAAACTTAAATACAACATTTCCCTTGAAAAAGCTTTTTCTAAATTTGTTTTAAAATGATTCAAAAACCAATTAAAAAAGAGCTAATATTTCTGTATCAAGCAATTAGCTCTTTTCCACCTCAGTATTTTTATTTTTCAGCTATAAAAGCATGTTTATACGTGTATACACCGCCAAATTGATGCTTCTCAATGCCCTTTATACGCTCCTTCTGTATATATGCTGAACCAGTATGATAAAGAGGAGCAACTGCCGCATCTTCCAATACTATTCGTTCTGCCTCTTGTAAGGCTTTCCATCTTTTTTGTTGATCTAGTACAATATCATATTTTGCTTTCTTTATAAGATCATCATAATTAGAATTTGAGTAATCCATCTTATTATTAGGGCTATTTGTCGTAAATAATTCTAAATAATTTATCGGATCTTTGTAATCTGGTCCCCATACTACCATAGATATATCATATTGCCCTGTTTGTTCTAGTTGTAATTTTTGCTTAAATGGTTGCTGTTTAATCTGCACTGTTAAACCTTGTAAATGCTTTTCTAAATCTCCTTTTATATATTCAGCTATACGTTTTGCATTATCTTGCTCAAATGTCAAGAACTCCACTGTAACATTCTCCGTACCAAGCTCTTTTTTCGCGTCTTCCCAAAGTTCTTTTGCTTTTTCTAAATCGTAATCAGCAATATTCCCATTTTCCTTTCGAAAATCTTTCCCGGTTACTTCATTCTTATACCCTGTTGGAATCAAGCCATGCGCAGGAGATGCACCGTTGTTTATAAAGTGATTTATAAGCTCTTCTTTATTTACTGCTAAAGAAATTGATTGCCGAAGTTTTTTATTTGCTAGTGAAGTATTCCCTTCATTAAAGCGAAGCATAGCTATAGCAGGATCACTTGACACATGTAGCTCCTTATTGTTTTTATATTGGTCTACAAATGTAGAATTAATAGGTACTCGATCAAGACTACCAGATTCATATAAATTTACAGCTGTCATTGTATCTTTTATAATATGAAAGTTTATTTCATCTAGCTTTACTTTCCGCTTATCCCAATATGTATCATTTTTCTTCAATTGAAATTCTTGTTCATGCTTCCATTTTTCTAACACAAACGCTCCATTATATATAAGATTATCTGGTTCTAATCCATAACGATCTCCTTGTTCTTTCACAAATGATTCATGCTGTGGTAAATAAATAGGCAACGCTAATAATTGCAATAAATAAGGGACAGGCTGCTCTAACTGTACTTCTAGCGTATAATTATCTAATGCCTTTACTCCTAGTCGATCAGTAGCCAATGTACCTTTATTAATTTCTTGTGCGTTTTTTATATAAAATAGCATGTATGCATATTGAGATGCTGTTTCAGGACTCAATGTCCGTTTCCACGAAAAAGTAAAATCATGTGCTGTTACCGATTCCCCATTTGACCATTTTGCATCTTTGCGCAAATGGAATGTATATCTTTTCCCATCCTCACTTTTCTCAAATGACTTCGCCACACCAGGTACGGGCTTGTCTTGATTATCTAGCACATACAACCCTTCAAATATATTTTGCATCACATGTGATGATGTACCATCCATCACTTTCGCTGTATCAAGAGAAGGAATTTCTTCTGATACTGTTACATTTAACACTTGTTTTTGATCCCCTTTATTAACTTTATTCGCTGTACTACTACAAGCCGATAAAATCAAAGATGTGACAAGTGTAATTACTAGTAAGCGGCTCTTTTTCTGCTTCATGAATTTTTCTCCTTAAATTCAAATAATATTATAAAACGTTATACATTATAACAGAAGGACCAGTATAAAGTCGTGATATTCTATTGAATATTTATTCGTTTCACATAAAATTCACAAAAAAAACGCTTCCCTCTTGTATTTTATTAAAAAGGGAAGCGTTCGTTATCAATTCCTCTATTTCAACTACATCCCCAATCCTCGTTTATAACGACTTGCCTCAAAAATAATTTGCTCTTCATCTAATGTTTTACATTCACCATTCCACACAATATGTTTCCCATTAATTACAACATCAGATACATCTTTTCCACTTGCTGCATACACAAGGTGTGACAACACTTCTTCTGCTGGCTGTAGATGCGGCTTATTGGATGGATCAATTGTAATAAAGTCAGCACACTTTCCTACTTCAATGGAACCTGTTTGTTTCATCCCAATGACTTCTGCCGCTCCTTTTGTTGCGAGTGAAAGAGCTGTTTCAACTGGTAATGCAGTCGCATCTTTATGAATACCCTTTTGCAATAAAGTTGCAACTCGAAGCTCCTCAAACATATCTAAATTATTGTTAGATGCAACGCTATCTGTTGCAATACCAACTTTTATTCCCGCTTCTAACATTCCCTTAACATTCGCTATACCAGACCCTAATTTTAAATTGCTATTTGGATTGTGTGCTACACGAACGTCATGTTCCGCTAAGAATGCGCGCTCATCTTCATTTAACACAACGCCATGTGCAATAACTGTCGGTCTCTTAAATAAACCACAGCTCGCTGCATATTCTACAGGACGTTTGCCATATCGCGCTTCAATATCGCGTACTTCACGCTCTGTTTCTGAAAGATGGATGTGAACCATCGTATGGTTTTCCACCGCGATTCTCGCACACTCTTCTAACATTTCGGTAGAGCATGCATATGGACTATGAGGAGCAACCATCGTTGTTAACATGCCGTTTTCACTGTAATATCGTTTTACATATTTTTCAGCATCTTGAATTGCTTTCTTTTCATCCTCTTTCGTTCCAAAACTAAATAAAGTTCTTGAAACCGCTGCTCGCATTCCACTATTACGAACCGTTTCCATAATCGCATCCTGATCTACACCGATTGGATTAAACATATCAGAAAATGTTGTTGTCCCGCTTTTTACCATTTCTAATAAACCAAGTTCTGTACTAGCAACAGCAAGCTCTGGCGTAAATTGACTTTCAAGAGGCCAAATTCTTGTTTCAAGCCACGGCTGTAATAACATATCATCACCAATGCCACGTAAAAGACTCATCACAACATGTGTATGCGTATTCACAAGACCTGGAAATAGCCACTTTCCCTTCAAATCTATCACTTGATCCACTTGATTTCGATTAGAAAATTCTCCATTTTGTACTTCTATAATCTTATCATCTTCTACAATGATATATCCGTTTTCAAACAATTCATTCTGTTCATTTAGCGTTGCAATCGTAGCGCTTACATAAGCTGTTTTCAAAAGTATTTCCCCTCTCGACTCTATAAAGTATGTTTCCCTTTAAAAAGTTACCACCATTATAGTAACTCATTGGACATTAAGAGTCAAAAGATATTTCACTTCAAACAAATTCTATTGCATAAAGATATGCATTTTCTGTTTTAAAGCATAATATTGCCTATCATTTGTGTCTGCAAATGCTTCTTCTCTATTAGAAGGAATATCCATATAAGCTATCTCTTCAAAAAATTGTGTTGCGGTAAAATCATATCGCTTTCCATTTATAGCATTGTAAAAGTGCCAATCTTCGCCAACTTGCGTCTTTTTTATTTCCCCTCCAAACAAATCATGTATAACAAGTGCTGTTACACCACATTGCCCTTTTGCCGGATTTTCTATCGTCCACTTTGAACTTGTTTCAAGTGACCAAGATTTCATTAAAATCTTGTAGATTTGTGCGATTTCAAAACCATCCATTTCAGCATCTCCCATGTATACTCATTTTTATACATCATATTGCAAAAGTGGCAGAACACGATCTTTAAAAACTGTTGAAGGTGTCTCTCCAATCAATTTTGCACCCATTTTCATGTAGTAGCCTTTCGCATTTGGATCACTATCAATTGTAAAACTCTTAATTCCTAATTCAACTGCTTTTTCTACGACACTTTGCCATAGAATGTTACCATAACCCTTTCCCTTATAATTTGGATGTAAATATAAAAAATCGAGAACATCTTCTTCTTTTCGTTGAAATGAAAAAAAACCAATTTTCACTCCTTTATTTTCTAAAATATATACGTAATGATTTTTAATATACTCTTCCGTAATCGTTAAATCTTCCTTACATGCTAGTATAAATTCTTCGCTGTAATCCCAAGTTGCCTTTGATGCTAGTGCTATATGACTTAGTTCATTTGCCTCGTTTAATAATGCTTTCCTCACTACCATTTTCCCCTCTCCCTTTCCTTTAAATTACAAAAAGAACCCTTACTGATACTTTATCATAGTAAGAGTTCTCTCATCATTTTAATCTACCTTCGCTCCATAACACCTCGCCACAGCAACCGCCTGCGTTATATCCAATCTTACATTCTGTAAATCAAATGCTCTAAAGTCAATTCTATCCACTACAGCTCCTCTTAAATCTGCACCTATAAGCTTCGCTTTTCCTAATTGTGCACCTGTTAAATCAACATCACGTAAATCAGCTTTTTCTAAATTACATTCACAAAGATCCGCTTCAACTAAGCGAATACCCTTTAATTTTTGTTTACTTAAATTCGCAAATCTTAAATTTGTATATGACCAATCGCCAAATACAATCGTTATTCCATCTAAATTCGCCTCTTCAAAATCAGAACCCGTCATTTTACATTCCTCAAACTTAGAAACAAATAAATTTGCTCCAGAAAATTTACAATTTGCAAACGTACTTCCCTGGTGAATTGAAGCATTAAAAAGAGCGCCTGTGAAGTCACATTCTATGAAATTACAATTTTCCGTTACAATTTCTGATGCATCTACACCTCTAAAACGACACTTTATAAATGTACAATTTTTTAATTCCTCTTCTTTTATAGCAACATCACGAAAATCTATTTCTATATACTCGTTATTTACAAATTCACTCATGCTTTCCCTCCAAATTCCCAAAAAGAAACCTCACTACAACAAAAGTGAGGTTTCTTTTTATATAATATGTTCATCTAACCAAGAAATCAAATCTTGAAATACTTCATCCCTATTTACTTCATGGAACATTTCGTGCCTTCCATTTTCATATAGGCGAAGTGTTACATCTTTCACACCGCAATTTTTATACATATCGTATACTTCTTTTACGCCTTTCCCCATATCTCCCACTGGATCACGATCTCCGGAAAAAATATGTATAGGAAGGTCTTTCGGCGTTTTTTTATATTCTTCTGGTCTATTCACTTCCAGCATACCACTAAATAATTCACGGTAAAAACTCGTTGAACAAATAAAACCACATAACGGATCTTCTATGTATCTATCAACTTGATTTGTATCTGAAGAAAGCCAATCAAACTTTGTCCGATTCGGTTTAAAATTGGAATTAAAGTTTCCAAATGACAAAAAGTTCAACATTGGACTTTTCGTTTTTGTGCCGCGAAGCTTCATTTCAATCGTTGCCACTTTATAACCTAGTACACCTAAAAATCCAGGGTTTCCACCTGTCCCAGAAATAAGGAATCCATCATATAGGTCACCACGAAGTTGTACAGCACGTCTAGATAAGAAAGAACCCATACTGTGACCTAATAAAAAGAGCGGACAAGTATGTTCATTACGAATAAGTTCCGATACAAAGATTATGTCAGAAACAGCTTGATCCCAGCCAACATTCGGTTCGAAATGGCCATAATCCTCTTCTTGTTTTGCTGTTTTTCCATGTCCCCGGTGATCATGAGCATATACACCATAACCAGCCTTCAATAAGGCATCAATGTATTCTGTATAGACACCAGCATGTTCCGTCATACCATGTGCAATCTGTACAATTCCACGAATTTCACTTTCTGGCAGCCACTTACGCAAATAAATTTCCGATCCATCCAACACTGTAACAAAGCTTTCCTGTATGTTCATTTTGAAGGCCCCCAAATCTATATAATCTATTAACAATAGCAATCTATATATCTAAAAAATGAATCACTATTCATTCTTCTTACTATGTATTATATGCAATTGTTTGTATTATGACAAACACTGCACTTTCTAAGCAAAGACTCAAACCATTATCTTGACGAACAACAAATTAAATATTATAGTTACTTACATAAAGTAATTAATATATTTTAGGAGGTTTCACTTATGATGCCATCATTATTTTTAGCGCACGGCTCACCAATGCTTGCTATTCAAGATACAGATTATACACGTTTTCTAAAAACACTTGGAGAAACATATAAACCAAAAGCAATTGTTATTTTTACAGCACACTGGGAAACTGAAGTATTAACTATCTCATCTTCAGATAATGAATATGAAACAATTTATGATTTCGGCGGATTCCCTCCTGAAACGGATATATCTCCGTAAACTTTTATGTACATATTCTTCGAATATCATCCAAACCTTTAATTTTCAAACATATCACGCATTAAATGTTCACTGTACATAAAAGTTTTTCTGTACATAAATAGGACGCTCACGATAAAATGTGTACATGTTGATTTGAAATAAAGTCGTACCGGTTTGCGTTCGGAGTAAAATCGAAAAGGTTGGGTTCTGTACCCAGATCAACATCCAATTCATTATTTTTTTATCAATTACCCTCATTGAGCTTGATCCAGAGCCATCCAAAACAATACAATTTGTTTCATCAAAACCGAATTGACTAAGGCGAATTTTCAAACTACCAATCGACGCCCCTTGAAGAGTAACCATTAAATACGCATAGATAGTTCCATTTTCTTCCTGAAATCCTAAAACTGTTCTTCTAGAATGAAAAAATACGCTATTCTTTCTGTAGAATCATAGGAAAGGATGGCGTTTTTGGCATGAACTTATCGAATTTTGATAAATTAGAATTGTTTTCTAAAGAGTTACAACGATATATGTCACCTGATGCTTTAGAACAATTAGCTAGAGAAAGAGGATTTGTTTTATCTGTAAAACCTTATGATGAACGCGCGGAAGCTGATTTATATTTTGAAATGTATTTGAAAGAACGCGGCTTATTTATCGGCGATGAAGAACACGAAATTGATAAGGTTGTGATTCGAAAGAAAGTTGAAATGTTATAGAAAAAAGCAGGATAGCAATGTATCCTGCTTTTTTCATTTGAAAGTCTTATTCTCTAATATAACAACGTAATCGTTTGTCAGTCTACCAGCTTCTTTGTAAGCGTCAAACATTCCCCACTTACAATTTGTAAATAACCCATGAGATAATCTCCGTACATACTACATGTGGAGGTTTTTTTTATGAAAAGACACCTATTAAAGAAAGAATGGGAGACTAATATTCAAGACTATAAAAACAGCGGATTATCAAAAGTTGCCTGGTGTCAGAAACAGAACCTACGGGTTCATCGGCTATATTACTGGCTAAACAAATTATCACCTGAAACGGAAGATCAAAATAAAAATGAGCGTGTGAATTGGATTTCTATGAATGTCCCTGTCGTAGAAGAAAACATACATGCCACCATTCGAATTCACATGCAAGAAGCCACTATTGAGTTAGATGTGCCTTTTACTCCACAAGTGCTCCTACAAGTGATACAGACGGTGAAACAACAATGATATCCGAAATCGCAATTGAAAAAGTATATCTTGCACAAGGGGCAACAGATTTACGTAAATCAATTGATGGACTAGCAGCTATTGTAAAGGAAGAATTTGAGTTAGACCCTTTTTCTTCTTGTTTATTTGTTTTTTGTAATCGCTCACGCGATAAACTAAAAATTCTTGTTTGGGAACATAATGGTTTCTGGTTGCACTATCGCAGATTGGAAAAGGGAACGTTTTACTGGCCAACTGGTCATCCGGGTGTGCCACTTACCATTTCAAGACGACAATTGAGATGGCTTCTTGATGGATTTGCTTTTCAACAAAAACAAGGTCATCAAGCCGTACATGCGAGAACCATTCTATAAAAATCATATATGAAAAAGGAATTTGGATGATTTTATCGAATGGATTTATCTATGAAAACAACACTCTCACATTCAAAACAACCCACAATTGAATCACTTCAAGCTCAAGTAGAGGAACTCACGGAAAAAGTGAGATGGTATGAAGAACAATTTCGTCTTAGTCAACAAAAACGGTTTGGTACGTCTAGCGAAAAAACACCTAATAATCAACTCGCTTTAGAACTGTTTAATGAGGCTGAGAAAGAAAGTGACTCTGAAACCCCTGAATCAGCTGTTGAAACAATCACCTATCGTCGTAAGAAGAAACACGGTCATAGGGATGAGTCTGTCCAAAACCTTCCGGTTGAAACGATTGAATATCGTTTACTTGATATGGAACAGGTTTGTTTGTGCTGTGGTGGTGCTTTGCATGAGATGAGTGTAGAAGTCCGTAAGGAACTGACGATTATCCCTGCGGAAGTAAAGGTGACGGAACATAAGAGGTATGTATACGCTTGTCGTAAGTGTGAATTAGATGAGGTATCTACACCGATTGTGACGGCTAAGATGCCAGCCCCTGCCTTTCCTAAAAGTATCGCTTCCCCATCGATTATGGCGTATATCATGACACAAAAATATGTAGAAGGATTGCCTCTTTATCGTCAGAAAAAGCATTTTAAACGAATGGAAATCTTCTTATCACGACAAACGATGGGAAATTGGTTATTATATGGGGCGGATCGATGGTTAGTGGCTTTGTATGAAAGGATGCATGAACATTTACTTACTCGAACCATTCTTCATGCGGACGAAACAACCTTCCAAGTCTTACGCGTACCTGGTCGAGCCGCAACAACCAAGTCCTATCTGTGGTTATATCGTACAGGACGAGAGGATATCCCTATTGTCCTCTATGACTATCAACCTACAAGAGCAGGCGAACATCCGAAACGTTTTTTAACTGGTTTTGAAGGATATTTACAGGTAGATGGATATAGTGGTTATCATCAAGTACCGGATGTCACCCTTATCGGATGTTGGGCGCATGCGAGACGAAAGTTTGATGAAGCCTTAAAGGCTTTACCTGATTCACAGAAGGGGAAAAAAGTGAAGGCGAGCGAAGGTTTACACTTCTGTAATCAACTCTATTCGATTGAAAGGAAGCTCAGACATGTCAACCCTACCGAGCGATATGAGCAGAGACTGAAAAAAAGCAGGCCCATTCTGAACCTTTTTTCAGCATGGCTTCATGAACAGAAAGATCGTGTTTTACCAAAAAGTGCGCTAGGCAAAGCCATCACTTATTGTTTGAATCAACGGAATCATCTTGAAGCTTTTTTATTAGACGGTCGTTTAGAAATCGATAACAACAGAAGTGAACGTTCTATTAAACCGTTTGTAATCGGGAGAAAAAATTGGATGTTCTCAAATACACCGCGAGGTGCCAGAGGAAGTGCCATCATGTATAGTGTGGTGGAAACTGCAAAAGAGAATGGTTTAAGTCCTTATCATTATCTTCGTTATTTATTTGAAACACTTCCCAACATCGATTTAAACAATAAAGAGGAACTGGATAAAATCTTGCCGTGGTCAGCGGATTTACCATCTAGCTGTAGAGTGCCGAAAAAAAGTGAAGTAAACAAAAAATAACTCCAAAATCAACTTTTATTGTATATTTTGGAGTTACTTTACGTTTACTTTTAAACTTCCATTTCTCGTACAATTTGGACAGAAAATTATAAAGAAAAAGCTCTCCCTGCATATAAGGGATAAGCCTATTTTACAAAGAAAACAGCTCTTGCACCTCTTCAATAAATAATTGGACTGCAAAAATCATTTTTTTTTACAAAATCTTATAGAAATGAGCCTTTAAAACTGCCCATTCTTTTCCCAAGATTCGACGATGTAATGTGCCAGTTGTTGGTCGTAGCCTTTTCCAATTAAGAACATGATTGCAGCTAATTCAGTCATAGCGTGGGGAATGGGATTGTGTTGAGTTTCTTGAATTCCATACTGTACCCAAGGTCTAACAATTTGTAGAACTGGATCTTTTAAATAAAGATAGTGAGTACCCACAGCATGTTGAACTTGCTGTTGAGTGGGTTCTTGAGGGATATATTGCTGCTGGCGTAAATTAGGATGCTGAGCTTGTTGAGTGTGTTGTGTATCATTCGGATATTGTGGGTATTGCTGATTATAACGAGGATCATTCGGCATTTGAGAATTAGTATACATGAATTTCCTCCTTTTATTTGCTATATATACATTATATTAATGTACATAAAAAGTTATGTTGAGAAATAGATAATTCCCCTCCAGGATGCTCCCTTTCCATGGGGAAATGCCATGATTCCTTTAATGAAGGGACAGCTAGACCTATTTCTCTCCAAACGTGTGGTTCTAGCTCTCGAGTTCGAACATTCGGGGGTAGATTAGATAAGGATAACTCAGCTAAGATGGCCAACCCTAGCCCTTCTTGTATCATATTTAGTGATGTCGTTACAGTAGAAACTGCATATTCAATGCGGAGCGGTACTCCGTCTTGTTTAAACATATCGATAATCGGAGGTTCATATCCCCCTTTAAAAATAATGATTGGTTCATTATTCAAATCCTGTATTGTAATAGCTGATTTCTTATATAGGGTGTGATCATCTCGTATTACCACAACCATTTCCCCCTTGTCAATGGGCTAATTTCCATTTCTTCATTTGGAAGGATAACTATCCCGATATCGATGACGCGAGACAATAACCAATCTTCTACTTCCTTAGGTGTTCCTTTTGAGGTGATAATTTTTTCAACCAATAGTAAAGCCCATGAGCCAGTAGGTTCTGTTTTTGACACCAAGCAACTTTTGATAATCCACTGTTTTTATAGTCTTGAATATAGGCTTCCCATTCCTTTTTTAATAGGTGTTTTTCCATAAAAAAAACTTCCACATGTAGTATGTAAGGAGATTATCTCATGGGTTATTTATAAATGGCAGGTGGGGAATATTTGACGCTTACGCTTCTTTTGTATAATCCACCAGTCTTTGTACATTGACACAACAAATCTGTGCTCCCCATACAAGTAATGGAATACCAATAAAATCAATATGTAATCTTCTAGAGAATAAACCACCAAACGTCATAGGAAGTGGAACGGTTGGTGACATATTTGAAAAAATGATTTTTTCGTTGTTTTGATATTGATGTTGAAGAATTTCTCCTAGATTTTTCATAGATGGTACCACAACTTTTGATGCTCCGCACCCTACTGTATAAACAGGATTGCCGCCCTCATCTCGGCCATGAAAAATAATTTTTCCCATATCATAAGTTTTAAGTTTATTAAAATAGTCCACATTTAAAATTTCTTCTCTCGTTAAATTCCGATCAGTTGGTAGTTTGTTTAAATGATACGCTGCGGCTAGTGATGTTGTATGCGTTCCGCCATAATCAGTGTAAATATAAATCATGTTCTCATTCCTTTGTCATTTACGTTCAATATTGATTAGTATCACCATTTCATTATTTACTAATCAAGGACTGATATATTTGGTTCTGGTACAAAGATAAAATAAAAGGGAATATAGCACATATATTTCTAACGGGATTGTATTTTATGCTGTCAGCCTAAATAATTGATGGATGAATTCTTTTTGATTTTGGACAGACTAATTCCTTAAATTAATCTGTCTCTTTTTCATCATATGCATGACTCCCACACCACTCAATATAGCGGTTGCTGTTTAAAATGATTTGAATCCCATCATAGAGCGTACACGTTTCTTAATAAAACGATGATCTTGTTCCACAATGTTATTTAGATATTTTATCTGCCTGATTTGGATGCCTAGTGGCATCTTTTTTTCTTTCTTCATTTTTTCTATGGCGATTGGATAATCTGGATTTTTATCAACTGTAATCACATGGGGGGAGAGGGACATGAAAAGACCGCAAAGCTTTCTTAAAGAATCGCTTTGCAGCCCTATGATTTCTATACATTTAATCATTTTTATATTTTAATTTATTTCTTAAGGAACTTTTTAAGGCAGTGAAAAATATCCTTTTTATTTTTCACTATATAATACCTAAACTCCTCATCTTCAATGTTTTTATAAACAGAAAAAAGGGTAGATGATGAGCGATTATACTGGTTTAATTAGCAAGGATGTAACCAAATTCAAATAGATTCTGTTCCCAAAACTCACTTGTCATGACTTTTTTGTTTTGTTTATTCTTTTTCTGGTTCTGTTGCAAAGTTTTTAAAAGTAGGCTAAACCTTTGCAAAATAGAGTAAGGAGAATCATAGATGGGATATTTTAAAGGAATGATAAGTGTCAAATGAATGATACATTCCGAAGTATACAATGAGAAAGGGATTATAGCTTTTCTTTTCTTAAGACTGCACATATTGTTTAATTTGATCAACACATAAATTTCTCAGCTCTGTACTGGAGTACGCCTTATAATTTTTATACCAGTCTACTGTATGGTCTAAAGTCTGTTGAAGGGACCATTTTGGTTCCCAATTGAGCTTGAATTTTGCTTTGCTTATATCTAGGTTTAGGAATGTTGCCTCATGAAATTCTTCTGGATTTACATTTGAAGATATCCAATTCCCACATCCCCAGGACTTTATCATACCGGTAACAAGCTCTTTTACTGAGACAATATTATTTAGTTTTGGACCAAAATTCCATGCACCAGAAAAAAGGACCCCATCAGTTAAAATTTTTTCTGCTAGAAGTAAATATCCACTTAAGGGTTCAAGTACATGTTGCCAAGGTCTTACTGCATTAGTATTTCTAATGAAAATTTCTTGGTTTGATTCCAGTGCTCGTATACAATCAGGAATAATCCTGCCTATTGACCAATCTCCTCCGCCAATTACATTGCCAGCACGAACACTTGCGATTATTTTTTTATGGTGCTCATATTTTTTTTCTGGAAAATAAGAGTTGCGGTAGGAGGAAATTAATAGTTCGCAGCATCCTTTGCTAGAACTATAAAGGTCATGTCCACCCATTGGGTCATTTTCACGGTATCCCCAAACCCATTCATTGTTCTCATAACACTTGTCACTTGTAACTATAATTCCTATTTTAGTGGATTCATGTAAACGAATTGCTTCTAATATATTCATTGTTCCCATAACATTTATATCATACGTATCTTTAGGGTGCTCATAAGAATATTTAACAAGTGGTTGTGCGGCTAAATGAAATACAATTTCAGGTTTATATTCTTTGAAAAGCTTATTTAATTTATTATAGTCTCTAATATCCCCACGAACATCAATTATGTCGTTTTGAAGGTTTGTTAAATTAAAGTTATCTTTTTTATTTTTAGGATCTAAAGAATATCCAATTACAGTCGCGCCTAATTCTTTTAACCATATGGATAACCAAGAGCCTTTAAAACCAGTGTGTCCTGTGATTAAAATCTTTTTTCCATGAAATACATTCTTAAAGCTATTATTGAACAATTGTTTCACACCTTAGAAATAGATTTTCATACATTCGGATATAGATGTGTATTATGTTTATACCAATTAACAGTTTTAATAATACCTTCTTCAATACTTATGCGTGGTTCCCAAGAGAGCATACGTTTAATTTTATTAATATTCGGTTTAGAAATCCTTCTTTCATTCGTTCTATAGGATAACGCACCATAATTGGGTCTTTTATTAGTCTGCAAGTGTTTAAAGAGTAATTCCACATAATATTTTAAAGGGTGAGTTTCACCGCTTCCAATATTAAAAATCTCATTTTGTATAGAATTATTTTCAATTGTTAGCATACAAGCATCTATAATATTATCTACATAGCAGTAATCTCTTAATTGATTACATAACGTTAAGTTTACATTTCTATTCTGTAATACCTGTAAAATAATATAGCAAAAAATTTTATGTGGTTCTTCACCTTCTCCGAATACTCCAAAGGGTCTTAAGGTTATAAGGTTGATATTGTTTTCAGCCGCGACTTGATGAGCAATTATAGTGGCTGCAGCTTTACTACTTCCATAAATATCTACTGGTGTTAATTCCATATCTTCCTTAATAGATTCTGTTTTATTTCCATACTCAGAACTGCTTCCAATATTAATAATCTTTTTGCAATCTATAGACTTTGTTGCCTGAATAATATTAATTGTACCTAAAACATTCGTTTCAATAGCACTCATGTAATCTGTATGAGCTGAATTTACTCCGTATGCAGCAAAGTGAAAAATATAGTCAGGACGGATTTGTTTTATAATATTTTCAACTTGGATCTTATCTCGTATATCTACTTCATAAAGTTTGATACTTTTTAATACATCATTAAGACGCCAAGGATTTGATGACTTTCTGGCTAAAATAACGATTTTCGCTTGTAATTTCAATAATCTTCTTACTAAATGAGAACCAATAAAACCGTATCCGCCAGTGATAAGAAACGTTTTATTTTTAAAATGGTCAATCATATTCATAGAATTTCATTTGTCTCCTTATAAATTTTGGGTAAAAGGAATAAATATATTTACTGAGGAAGTTTGTGTGAATTAGGGAATAATACTATTTATATAAAAGAGAGAATGGATATCACTTAAAAGATGAGGGAAGGTATTGGAAATAGTTTTTTACAGAGGACTCATCTAATTTTCCAACAAATAAAGGGGTAAGAGAAAAGATATTATCAAGTACGCGACATGTATTTCGTATTTTTTCGATATAAGGAATATATATATATTCTAAAATTGACGGATCTATTTCTACATGTTCTTGTTTCCATAAATCAAATTCATTTTTATTAATAATTTGCATACTCCCAAAGTGAAAAGCGATTAATTCATCTTGATCTATAAAAATCTTGTTTTCTGTTTTTGTTATAGAAGAATGATTATTTAAAATTAGATTCCAAGGTGCAGCGTTAATCCCCTTTTGAGTCATGATTTTAATGTTAGAAAATAAATCAGGAATGTGATTTAAATATTTTTGATCTCCCCATCTATTCATCTCAATATCATATACATCTTTACAATATTCTAGGCACTTATCTTTCCACCATATTAAAATATCTTTACTGTTTTGATCATTTTTAAATCCTATTAGGCCGGCCTGATACATGCCATGTACATTTTCCAATTCAGTAGTGCCTCTCTGTGGACAAAGAAATACAGAATACTTCCACCATTCATCTAGAATTATAGTAGGCTTTGTAAAGAAAAACATATCTGCGTCACAGTATATAATGTGATCAACTTCAGAATAATATTTAAGAATATGAAGGCATAGAGGGGCTTTTAATGTCCAGCAGTATTCCTGCAAACTTCTTTCATTCTTTATATTTAGGAGTTCTTGATTTTCTATGTCTTTCACATGAAGCAGTATAGCATTCTTCAATTTTAGATTTGTTAGAATTCGATAAGTTAAATTGTCCATACAACAGATCCACACTATAAAATCTGTACCATGGCTTTCAAGGGAATAGTAGCAAGTCAGACCTTGAATTAAACGTTTTTGACTTATAATTATTGAATAATTCATAAAATGATTTGATTGATTCATTTTTCTTCTTAATTGTGTATCTTTATATAAAGTCTGCGCCTCGCTAATGTCTTTAATACTTAACAGGCGCTGTGTTTTTTCACCTAATTTTTCTGCTAATTTTGTGAGGTTAAACTGAATTCCTTCTAGATAGGGGGTATAAATAAGGTGCAATATATTATTTGGTATTGAAAGTTTACCTAAAGACCAAAGATCAAAATCCTGTTCATTGAAAATGGTAATGCATGCAAAATGATATACAATTAGTTTATCTGTTTCAATGTATACCTCATTTTGATTTTTATCAATTATATAATTGTTATTATAAATACAATTCCAAGGTGCGGCATTTATACCTAGATTGCTTGAGATTTTTACTTTTGGAAAGTAAATAGGAATTAAATCTAAATATTTTTGGTCACCAAATCTTCCTTTATCAGGATTAGCACTACACCAGTCTAAGCATTTATCTTTCCACCATCGTACGCTTTTTAATCCGTAGAAATCGTTTTTAAACCCAATTAACCCAGCCTGATATTTCCCGTATTTTTCCTCTACCCAGTCACGGTCTCTCTGTGGACAAAGATAAATAGAATTGTCATCCCATTCTTTAAATATCATGTTAGGATCAGAGAAGAAATATAAATCACTATCACAATAAAGAACAGATGGCAAATTATAATTTACCAATAAATATTCAATAAGTACGGACTTTAAAGTCCAACAATATTCACTGACTGTCCTATTTCTTTTAATATCTTTCAAATTTGGATCTTCTATATCATCTACCTGCAAAAGATTTACATTATTCAAGTTCATTTCTTTCAATGTTGAATAAGCAAACACATCTATACAACAAATCCATAATGTAAACGTTTGTGAATTTTGCATTAGAGATTGGTGCAAAGCAATTATTTTCAAGACGTATTCTGTTCCAACTATGGCACAAAAATGATTTTCAGAGTGAGGCTGTTTATTATAAGGTAGAGGATAGATTTGTTTGCTTGTAGTTTTTTTAGAGTGGTCAATAGCTGAAGCATCTGAAGATAACGGAAAATCCTTTTCTATTTTAAAGGGAGTATAGCGGTGCGGCCAACCTTTCTTTCTATTGTTAAAACGCAATGTTTATTCACTCCTTTCAACTATTTTTGTTAGGGTTCCAGCTTTCATTTGCATCTTTAAGATCTTTAGGTGTATCTACACTAATCCAATAATCATTGTGCTCATAAACTGCAAGTTCCTTGTTTTTTATTAAATTTAGTAGAGGTTCTTCTTCAAGCATACAATCATTATCATTCAAATAATTGAATATTCCTTTATTAAATACAAAAAAACCTCCATTTATTACAGCATTAAGTAGGGGTTTTTCCTTAAAATCCACAGCAATCCCGTTTTCAATCTGTAAAAGACCATATTGACTACTTTTTTTTATACCGGTTAATGTTGCGATTTTTCCTTTGTCTTTATGAAATTTTATAAGTTCGTTAATATCTATCTTTGCTAATCCGTCACCATAAGTTAATAAAAACATTTCATCCTGTATATGCTTTTCAAGTTTTTTCAATCTGGTTCCGGTCATTGTTTCAATCCCTGTATCTATAAATTTTATATTCCACTGTTTTGGTTCTTCAAGCAACTGGTAATGATTATTCTTTAAATCTAAATTAAAATCATGTTCTTTCCATATATAGTCCATGAAATATTCTTTGATTTTTTCACCTCCATACCCTAATGGTAGGACGAATTCATGATGTCCAAACTTGCTATACCAATTCATTATATGCCAAATGAGAGGTTTTCCTTGAACATGAACTAATGGTTTGGGTATATTCCCCAGAATACCTTGCATCCTCAATCCTTTTCCACCACATAAAATTATGACTTTCATAGTCTTCTCTCCATCCCCTTCAGTTATTTAGCTAATTTAAATTATGCTATCACTATATAAATGGTATACACACTTGTACCATTAATTTTACAGAAGATATTTTCCATAAAAATACTGGTTAAAATACAAAATAAAGCCTACTCAAATGTATGAGTAGGCTTATTGCCTTAACATTACTTCAAGGTTACAAATGGATTTCAAAATCTAATAAGCATAGACATATCACTAAGCTAAACATACAAAAACCGGATAGGGATCCATTTATTTCATCATTATGAAACAAACTTAGTCCATTCTTTTAGTGCACTCATAGAATAAAGGGATATAAATCTTATTAAAAAGGGTTGGATTTCGATGTCTTTCGAACGCAGAAGACGTGGAAGATTTGATAGACGAGAAAGAGAGTTTTTCGGTGAAAGAGAATGTTTTGAGGAAAAGAATTGCTTTGTTGAGCGCAAAAGACGCTCAAGATTAGATCCCATACGAGAGGGAGATAAGATTCAAGTGTTCTCTGGTAGCAATCGAATCGATGGAACAGGAGTTTTTATTAAAGTTGAAGACAGATTTCTTGTTTGGGTTGATGAATGTGCGAATATTAATGTTACAAGCCTAGATGTTATTAGTGTTTGTAGAGAACATTCTTGTAATGCTTGAAGCATAACATTGCCATAAATCTTTTATTACCCCATAATCTTGCCTCAGGGACAAAGATAGTAGCAATCCATCTCAAACTTTTAAAATCAACACTTCAAATCCAAAAAAATAAATTGGGGTTCAGCCCATGCCCATCAAGCTAGTATTTTGAAGTGTCCCCAAAACGACAATTTTATTATTTTACAGTTATTTATGAGAATTTAGCTTAATTTTTTCGTTTTGAGGAACAACCAATTTCTTAACTTGATGGGCATACGGCAGAACCCCAGATATATAAATCTAACTATGATAAGACCTCTGCAAAAAATCTGAAGATTACTGCGTTTTATTGATTATACTGAGGCTCATCTTGTTGAACCTCCTGAACACGTGGTTCTAAAGAATCAATAATTATCTGCGCTTGCTGAGCTGCATTTTGATACAGTTGTTTTGCTTGCTGATTGTCAGTATCAAGAACAAATCCTTCTAAACATGCTTGAGCACTTTTTAATCCAGAAATAGTTTGCTTAAGCTTAGTAATTACTGTCATAATTAAATTCCTCCTTATAATTATGAATTCACTATTTAGAATAGCTATTTTCTACTGAAAATATGATTTCTAAATCTTGGTTATCTTTATAAAAGGGGTAGTGCCACATCGCTATCAACTTAAGAAAAGTAAACACCGCCAAAACAAAAAAATGAGCTGATCTCTCAAAATAACTAACTGTAGAGAAAGAAAATTTTCATTTAGGGGGTACTTCAAAACCTTAGCTTGATGGCGATGGGGTCTCGCCAACAAAACGCGAATTTTGTACGCTAAGCAAATTTCCATTCAAAAAAGTCGAATTCCCATACACTAAGGATTCGACTTTTTTAGATTGATTTATTCAATTAAAGCTCCCGATAATACAATAAGATTCATCATATAATTAATTATTGTTTATCAAAAGAGATTAATTAATTTCCTTACATGCCCATGCGTCTATCTCCACTTTAAATACAGGAGCTGCTAATGCCACCACATAAATCATAGTAGTACAAGGAAGATGTTCACCTAGAAAATCTCCAATAATTTTCCTTCTCTTCTCTGCATTAAAATCACCTACTAAATAAAATACTATCTTCGTTAAATCTTCTACGTTCATATTAGCAGCCTTAAGATTTCTTCTAATATTATCTAGAGCTAATTGTAACTGCTCCAATGGATCATCTGGAACCATTCCATCTATTTCCATGCCTAATTGACCTGATAATGTGAGCCATTTATTGGGACCTGTTACTTCTATTTGATGTACATATGGTGCTACTGGTTTATGTACTGTTTCTGGATTTCGGGATTTCTTCAACTAGAATCATTCCTTTACTGAAATTTTATAATAATCTAAATTATTATATCAGTTTTTTGAGTTTGGTGTTAACCTGCCTTGTTAGCTAAATTATATTTCTTCATAAACTTTTTTGTAACATATTTATCCAATTTATTTTCTCTAAAAGTACCGAAAACGACCGTTTAAAGAACTCTATTTAGTTCTAACAAAGCTGAAATAAATACGGTCAAAAACCAGTTCTAAAACTCATTACCAAAAACAAAGTTCCATAACAAACATTAAATGTCGTTTATGGAACTTTGTTAAAGTACGGTAAAACCAAGTTTTTTAACTTAGGAATTCCTTAGCGTACGAAATTCGCGTTTAGTTGGCGAGACCCCTAGCTGGTTTAGTTGAAGAAGGGAGGGTGATGCTTACCGTGTATCACCTACTTAAACAATTCAAAATAATTTGCCACCCATTTTGAATTGTTTTCTGCAATATATTGTTCTGCCAAAATCAATCGCTGTACAAGCTCTTTCTTAGACATCTTCATATACTTTCGTTCCGTGTTTTCTATGCTTCGGTCTAAACGTATACGTCGATAATCAACAGAAGTAAATGCAACTGAACGCTTTTGTGTAGACTTGTTGATATTTAATTTTTTCTTATATGATTTGCTATGCTGCTTATAATACGCATTCAATTCTTGATTTGTACTAATCGTGTTACGATGAATCCCTTTCCCTTCGGGATCAATGTCTTTTGACTTCTCTGATACAGTCTTGAGTGTAACAGGGAGGTTTTGTTTGACCAGAAGGTCAATTGCCTCCTTCCCTAACAAGAGAGAACGCTGGCTTCGAGATTCATGAACCTCTTTGAGCCACGTTCGGTTATCTTTTGAAGGAAACGTCTGGTTCATATGTCTGTTCCTCCCGATATTTCTCAATCAATTCAATTTCCTTTAACTCGTTTCTCGCAAGTTTCCGCATCTGTTTCGCCTTATTTACTTCAATCGTCAAATCCAGGGAAGCATACCGCTTTTCCATATCCTTAGATAAATCAACCACTTCAAGGAGTTCATGTTTCTTCTCAGGTTGCGGAATTTTTGCTACACATCCTAAACATGCCATTTTTACAGGACATACTTTATCTGTAACGCAAGTACCGCCCAACACATTGTTATATACACCTACTTTGGCCTTGTGTTCCTCCCACTCCCGCTGAAGTTCTTCAGGACTGCGAAGAATCGCTTCATCTAAGTCAACATAGTTTAAAATTACGCTGTGTAATTCTCCAACCTTTTCAGCTACTTGACTTGGAGTGGGTTCAGAGTAATACCTTGTTACATTCAAATCACGCTGATGAAGGATTTTCGCTACAATATCAACGGGAATTTCCTGACGTTGAACAGCTTCTGTTGCGAAAGCGTGACGCAGTAAGTGTGTTTTAATGATCACATGTTTTCCTTCTTGTGTCTCGAAATGCAATCCATGCAAGAGAAAACGGAGACATGAATGAATGGTTCTATCCTTAAGTCCTTTCTTGTTATATTGAAAGAAGTAGGGCTTTGTCTCTGGAAATAGGTGTTTCCTGTCACCTTGATACTTTACACTTGGCATTGCTCCATTATAATGTTTTTTCAGCATCTTATTGACTCTTTTCATTAGTTCGAAGGTTTGCTTGCTAATTATGTAAGACTCAACCGTATCTCGTCCTTTTGGGACAGCGTAGAAGGAATATTTTAAATCGCCATTCACCCTCATGGCTTGTAGGCAATCTTTTGCACGGTTAATTTGTAATAGTTCATTGATTCTCGCTCCTGTTGTCGTCAGAATGTCTACCGCCAATAGACCGAAGGTTGATGCAGCATAGAATGGCTCCATATCGAATAAAATACCTTCGGCTTTGTCTCTTTGTTGAGTAACAAAAGTAGTTTGAGATAGAACTCCTTTGTGATGAGATTCGAAAGGGCTAGGATTGCTAATTGATCCTTCTTCGCCATATCCCCATGAGAATAGGAGTTCTCGTTTCTGTTCAAGCCCTTCATCCATCACATTTTGAAACCACTTTCCTAATACGCCTTCTTGCAAGATTTCTGCAAACCATAGACCTTCCGCTACATCATCATCTTCTAATCGTTCGGCTTTTACAAACTCTACAAAGTAATGATTGTTGGCCTCCGAATATGTCCTTGTTCGCTGTTCAGCTGATGTTACAATAAATTCTGTAAATTTCTCTTTCTGGTACAGAACAAAGGAAGGTTTGTCCCATAAGCGGAAGTAAAACCGCTCTCCGATGCGTTCAGGTTCATCATAATGAAATTCTATGGGTAATGTGACCTCTCTCTTTTCCGCTTGTTTACAGGCTGTCAGAAAGGCTTCTCGCAATCGTTTCATCTGATTCCATCGGAAGTTTGCTTCCGCCCGAATTTGAGGAAGGTAAGGGAGAATGGCATCCGTCTCACTCTTGCGAGTGTTTTGAGCTTGTTCTCTTGCTTGTTTAGTGAACGTAAAATCTCGGCTATCAAACAAAGGCTTAGGGAGTAAGAATTGCTGAAAATACTCCCGTTGTTCTTGATTTAACTTTGCTATAAGCCATTTGTTAGTCGAGTAGGAAATTGATTTATAACGACTTAAAAACCTTGCTCGCTGGTCATTTGAATGTTCGGGATAAATAAGGCCTTTCAGGTACTGGTACATGTGTTTTTCTGTATCAAAATCAGCAAAAGTTTGCAATTCATAAGTATGGAATATATCCTTGAATCTTGGACACAATGTGCGAAGTTGGTTTGCTATGCTATTAGTATCTAAATTTCTATCTCCACTAATAAGCATATATAATAGCAATTGATTTTGCCAAGGCGTATCTAGACACTGATTTAGAAAGTATTTTACAGGGGATTCGTCTAATTTATCTAAAAGAAACACCCCTCTGTTATCCTGCAAATGAAGAAAGTGTTCATACACTTTTCCTATTAATTCATTATAAAATGGGGAGGTAGGTAAATCTGTTATTGTTGTCATAATTCATCCTCCAAATCATCCAGTAGAGCCTGTATATCCACTTCTAACTCCATGTCTTTTACTGTGTTTACAACAGTCAGAGTGGGCTTTTTTGTTCTTTTTTGTTTTGGCTGCTTTATGTATTCCTTTTCTTTCTCTGCTATATGTTCCAGCATCTTGTCATGGAAACCTCGATGCCTTTCCTCGTCAAAGTGGTGTTCATACACTTCAATCGTGTCTTTTTGTTTCCATTTCATGTATTTAATAAGTTCATCTTTACGTTGAGCAATTTCTGCATCCGTTTTAGAGACATTATAAATTTCACGCATACTTGTCGTAACAAACCAATGTCTTATTTTGTGCGGATTTAACCTTATGTCCATCAACGTCATTACCTTATTCCAGTGCAGATACCAGGTCTGATATGACAACGGTGTTCCTCGTTCCGTCAGAAACATGGGTGCATCGTTAGGTAGGGAATCAAAATCCTGCCCTAAAGGGTCAAATATTTTCCGCTCCTTGTTGATATATTGAAACAGGAGTTTCGTGGTGTCTTTACTAAAGCGAAGAAATTTCACTCTGCGACCATGACTCCCTTTATTAAACGTGCTGACTTCTTGAAAGGACTTACGGGAACGATAGTCCCCAATCGTAAGTTCAATAACTTCAGATGCCCTTGCTCCTGTCTCAAATAACATACGGGCGTGACCTTCTCTCGCAATGACCAATTTGCATGATTACCTGTCTGTTTGACTTTATGGTAGAGAAGAGGATCATCAATGATTTCAGGTTGCCATTCCTCGTTAATGAGCTTGAAGTAGGAATCTGTCAAACGTCTATGCACAAGCGGGTCTTCCGTTCCTGCTTCGGCAGGCATTCGCGGTTTATTTTCTCTTACACCTTCGGTATTCGTTTTATAGTCATCTAATATTGCATGAGAGTCGATAAGAGGATTGGGATAGCTATACTGTCTCAGCGTAATCAAAGACTTATAAAACGACTTGAGAGCGGAAAGAAAACGATGAACCGTATTGGGGCTTTTATTGGAACGATTGATAAAACGAAAAGAATCCTTTTCTCGAACTTTACAAGCCATTTCATCCATCAAATAATCTTCCACAGCGATCCGTATGGCTTCTGGAGAATCAATCCACTGAACACGTTTTCCTTGATAATTGCTGTGTTTATCCAACCAACTAAAGAATGGTAGAAGGCATTGTAGATACGACAATGCCGAGCTTTCTGAGATTTTCCTGCTGACATCATCATAAAAGTCAGTTAGCGGTAAAAACGGCTCATTACTGGCGTTGAACACAAGCAATTTGTATCGGCTTTGAACACCTTTTGGGCAATACAAGTGGTAATAACTATTTTGCATTTTCACAATCTCCTGTCAGACGAACTAAGCAAATCACTCTTCCAACCAATTGAAGAGAGGCACTTTGGGTTGATATTCATGCTGTTTCTGATTCCCCATTGCCTCGTAATCCTGTTGGGTAAGGTCGTAGATATGTTTACTTTGCTTCTTTGATAATTTGACAGGAACGGTCATTGGACTCCAATTCTCTCGAATAGCTTTCTTAATAAACCCGTCAGGTTTTTTTACTTTTGTAGCGGATTGTTGCATAATCAGTAGAATTTCTAAGGTTCGTTTAATCCCGACAACGGACAGAAGAGTAAGGATTTCCTCCGTAGGAGATGTCAATGTGACTGCCTCATATGCTAATTTTACTAACTCCCATTCCTCAACCTCTTGTTGTGCCACTGGCGGACTTTTCTGAGAATCTTCTTTTACAAATCCTATTTCTTTCTTAATATGTACAAAGTCGCTTTCAGGAATCTTCCATCCTTGCTTGTCGCTATTGCGAAATGCGTTCGGAAACTTGCCAGAGCGTAGCCATTACTTAATTGTTTCTTCATGTTTCCCTAAAGCGGTCGCCATCTCTTTCACTGTATATACTTTCATCTAAACACCTCATATAAGACTGAAAATTCAAAAAACAATATAAATTCTTATTATAACTAAAGTAATTGTTGCTGTAAATGCGCTTTTCATGAGGATGTGTTGTTGTTGTAAATGAGGTCATGCAGAGGTCTGTAAAATTAAAAAAGTACACCACTTTCATTAAGTGATGTACCAATATTTATATAATGTGTAACATTATATAAGTTCTTTACTCTTAGTAAGGAAAGAGAACTATTAATCATTCTTTATTTTACAGAGTAACTTCATCCTTTTTTACAACTTACATATTTCACCTTGTTAACTAACTTTCAAATGCTCTTTTTCTGACACCACTGCACCTTTACTATTGAAATATACCCAAATGCAAGCTAAGAATAAAAGCGATGCTGTAGAGAAGAATACATATTGAAACCCGGCATGTGCGGCAATTTGTCCACCGAGTACTGGTCCAATCATATTTCCTAAAAACTGAAAGGATTGATTATATCCAAAAATACGTCCAGTCACATGTTGTGGTGTATGTTGTTTAAGTAGAGTTTGTACGGAAGGTAACAATCCAGCTTGTGCAATCCCTAATAGAAAACGCAATATGAATAATTGCCAAGCAGCTGTCACAAATGCTTGTGGAATAAAAACAATTCCTGCAAAGAACAATGCTACAACTAACGTTTTTTGAGGGCCAATATGATCCGATAATCTCCCTAGTTTAGGAGCTGCTAAAATGACTGCTAGACCTGTTGCAGATATCACTGCCCCCGCAATTATCTCAATATGATCCGTATGAGGCCCCGCTAAATGTTTCACATACAACGTAATAATAGGTTGTATGGACATATTTGCAAGTTGAATCATAAAGGTTACTACAAATAGGCTTATAATAAAATGTTTCGCCGGAACCATCGTCCATACTTTTTTTGGTTGCTCTTTTTTTGCTTGAACAGAATGATTCGATTCATGTAAAAAGAAAAAAACAATTAAAAATGAAAGAAATAAAAAAGCACCCGTTACTAAAAATACATGACGCATTCCGATTAATTCAGACAAATAGCCACCAAGCATCGGGCCAAGTAAGGAACCACTTACACCACCTGTTGATATAGTAGAAATTGCCCAGCCTGAATGCTCTTTCGGTGTTTCTGCTGCTATAAATGTGATTGCAGTCGAAAGAAATCCTGACACTGCACCCATTAAAAAACGAAGTGCAACTAATTGATATACATTTGTAACAAATCCCATAAGCGTCATAATCATTGCCATACCAAGACTCGCACGAATGAGCATCAATTTCCGACCATGTATATCACCGAGTTTCCCCCATATTGGTGATACAATCGCACCCATTAAAAAAGTTACACCGAATGCAAGTCCTGACCACTGTGCAATTTCAGATGTACCCGTTACTCCTAGATCCTCAATATAGAAGGATAAAAATGGTATCACTAAACTCATACCGGCTGCAGTGGTAAAACACCCAAGCCAACAAATGATTAAATTTCTTTTCCAGCTGGCCATTTTTGCACCTTCTTTCTTAGATACCCATTCTACACCCTTTTCTTAAAAAAGTTTAGCAATATGATTCATAGATCAAACCTTATTCAAAAACTACAATAACATGTAAGAACAATAAACAACACTCCTATTGCTTCTGTGACATTTCTAATCAAAGCAATCTCTATATAATATGTATTACTTGCGCACCACAACTCTCCTCATAAAACTCAATCGGACCTGCCTGACCAATCACTGCATATTCATAACCAATTTGCTGCATTTCAGCCAAGCATCTATGTAATAGTTCTCTTCCTACACCCTTTACACGATTATTTTTAGCGATTCCCATCGGTCCAAACAGCCCCTTCTTTCCTCTTACAACATCATAACAAGCAAAACCAATAATCTTCTTCTCTTGCACTGCGATATATATTGGCATTTCTTGATATATTTGAAAACCATTATGAATTGCATCGATCCATCTTTCTCCAAATTCAAACATAACAAATTGAAGAAGTTCTTCTAAATCAGATTGAACAGCTCGTCTAACATTGCAAACGGCATGTTTCATACTTGTTGGTATTTCACAACTATTCAAATTTACAGTCATATCTCTTGGTACTGAAACAATCTGTAAAATACTTTGTTTCATATCTTCGTCTATTAGACTTGCTATTGTCTCATCTTGCTGAAGGATCACACTTAAAATATGTCCTTCATTCACATATAATTGATTAAATCGCGCCATCTTATGTTTAGCTAACTGTAATATCTCCATTGTTTTATAAGAAACTTTGTATCCTTGTACTTCTATATATCTTTTATCTTGAAAGCCCCTTTGTTGTAATTGTACAAATTTCGTTACAAAATCTAGCCCTATATTATGAAATAAATACATATATAATTCACTACAAACCCCTGTTCCTTCTTTATAGGCTCCTATAAATAAATCTAACGGGTGAATGATATACTCATTATATTTAGATTCTTTGCTTGCAATTTGAAAGATTCTATTTACACGCTTTGTGAATCGAAACTCTTCCATGTATATTCTCCCTTCTACGGCAATTTTTTAAATATACACTTCGCTCCTGTATCATCAGATTCTATACTCCAGTCGATACCCATCTCTTTCGCCATAACAGCAATAATAGATAATCCAATTCCCGCACCTTTATTTTGCGAAT
This sequence comes from Bacillus pseudomycoides DSM 12442, assembly GCF_000161455.1. Taxonomy (GTDB): domain Bacteria; phylum Bacillota; class Bacilli; order Bacillales; family Bacillaceae_G; genus Bacillus_A; species Bacillus_A pseudomycoides. The sequence continues at coordinate 1,638,120 of NZ_CM000745.1, read as the reverse complement.
GAATATTTTGAAAACCTGGCCCATGGTCAACAACTGTAATTGTTTTTTCCCCATGGTTTACATATACCCCTATAAACTTCCCATCATCTGCATGCCTAACTACATTTTGAATTACATTATCTATAATTCTTTGAAACCAATTTTCATCGATATTCCAAAACAATTGCTTTTCTGGAATCACAATATCAACCTCAAAACCTTTCTCATCTAATATGTCATACCATGATGCAACAACCTTTCTCATTAAACGTGTCATATCCCTTCGTTCCGGATGATATGGATATTTCTTTGCCGTTATTAATGAATACGATAGTAAGTTCTCTATTAACTCCGCTAAGTAATTAATTTTTTCATCCATTCGTACGATTGTTTTCTGTCCTTTGACTGAGATAACTTCTTCTTTTAAAGAATCTATTTGTGCACGCATTGTCGTTAATGGCGTTCGCAAATCATGAGAAAGATCGGCAATTAGTTTTCTACGAAATTGCTCCTCTTCCTCCTCCTTCAATCGACTTTGCTGTAAAGCCTCTACCATACGATTAAACGACTCTTCTAATAAGCCGATCTCGTCTTGCTTTGATATAGAAATTTTTGACGGAAGTGTCTGGTCTTGCGGAAGTTCCATTGCTTTTTGTAGCTTTAATAATCTTTTTCTAATCTTAAGAAAAAAGATGATAGAGATAATGATAAATGTTGTGAAACATCCAATGATAACCATTTCAAAAACAATTTCATATCTTTCACGTATTTGAGCAATTGGTGCCTTCACATATTTCCTCGGAATTTGAAATACCATAAATGCCCCTTGCTTCTCTTTTCCAATGTAAGATACAACTGTAAATGGATCCCCTTCAAAACTCCTTTTCATAAATGCAACTGCATCACTTGCACTCCACTCCTGTGGAATATTTTGTTTTTTAGGAATTTGAAGGTTCGTTTTCCCTTTATTATCTACCCAAAACATTGATCCTTCTGGATATTTCCCTTGAAATTCTTGAAAAGTTCGCTCAATTCCTTCAGGATTTTTTCCGTGTAAATCTGTCGCTTTATTTCTCCATTCCTCTTCTATTTGCACACTAGAATACGCAACTTTAAAATCCTCTATCCACTCGATATATTTAATGAAGAGAAACGAACTGAGTGGGACAATGAGAGGTAACAATATAACCGCTATAAATATGATAAATAAGTACTTTCGTAATAGTGATGTACTTTTTATCATATTTTACACCGATAACCTATTCCACGTATTGTTTCTATTATTTGAGGACTACTTGGATTTCTCTCTATTTTTTCGCGTAAATGACGGATATGAACCATCAATGATTTATCTCCTTCTATGTAGGATTCATTCCATACTGCCTCAAAAATTTGTTCTTTCGTTAATGTACGATTCATATTCTTCATCAAATAAAAAAAGATTTGATGCTGCTTTCCTGATAAAACAATTTCTTCACCCGTGTCTATATCAACAATCCGGTATTCTTTCATAAATACTTTTAAATGTTTCACATATTGCACTTCTGCTCCATCTTTGTTATACCGCCTTAATAAAACTTCAATACGTGCCATTAACTCTTTTGGATGGAATGGCTTTGTTATATAATCATCAGCAAATGTTAATCCATATATTTTATCTTCTAATGTTGTTCTTGCAGTTAACATAATAATAGGGGTATCTGGATATTCACTTTTAAAACGTTGACCTAGTGTAAAACCATCAAGGCCTGGCAACATAACGTCTAAAACAATTACATCTGCTATTTCACATACTTCATTCGTACCATTCTCTGAAGTAAACCATGCAACTTCATACTCTTGTTTCTGCAGTTCTCTTTTGACCCATTCCCCAATCTCGTGATCATCCTCAACATATAAAATGTGTGTCATTTCTTCACCTTCATATACAAATTTAACCTTTCTCTTCCATCATAAGGAATACAACACGATTTGAAAACCAGCACACTCCAAAATTAGGGAATACTGTATAAATTTAAACAAATCTTAAACTCTTCTAACATTATCATTAACCTTTATTTCCTATACTTGATTTGAGGTGATAGGAACATGAATTATATTTTGAAAACGACAGGGTTAACAAAAAGATATCGAAATGATTATGTAGTACATAACGTAGATTTAAAAATTCCAAAAGGAGAGATTTATGGATTTCTCGGGCCTAACGGAGCTGGTAAAACAACTAGCATTCGCATGTTATTAGGCCTTATTAAACCAACGCAAGGAAAGGTCGTGATATTTCAACAAGATTTGGCTAAAGAACGCTTATCCATATTATCTAAAATTGGAGCTCTCGTTGAAAATCCATCTTATTATGCCCACCTAAATGCCATTGAGAATTTAGAGGTTTACCGGATTTTAAGAAATGCTCCGAAAGAAAAAATTGAGGAAGTGTTACAAATTGTCGGTTTACAACATGCTGCCAAACAAAAGGTAAAAGAATACTCATTAGGAATGAAACAACGGTTAGGAATTGCAATTGCCTTACTTGGTGATCCACAGCTATTAATTTTAGATGAACCGACAAACGGACTCGATCCAGAGGGGATTCATGAGATTCGTACGTTAATTAAGCAATTAGCAAAAGAAAGAGGAATTACCATCCTTATATCTAGTCACTTATTAAGTGAAATTGATCAAATGGCAACTTATGTTGGTATCATTGCAAAAGGAAAGCTTATTTTTCAAGACAAAATAGAAACATTGCGCCGCCATGCTCAGCACTCTATTTCACTTATGACAGACAAATCAGATGCAGCTTGGAAAATCATTCTCGCTAAGGGGATTCCTTCTATGCAAGAAGAGCAGCGAATTATTCTATCAAATGTATCAAATGAAACTGTTGGCGAAATTGTAAAAACACTTGTAACACATAACATTTCTGTATTCAGAATTGAAGAAAATAAAAAGTCACTCGAAGAGATATTCTTACAGCTTATAAAGGAGGAAGAGACACATGTACAAACGCCTCTTTCAATCTGAGCTTTTAAAAATAAAAAGGAAGTGGATTTGGTTTTTAATCTTTTTAGGACCAATAGGTGTTATTTCTCTTCAAGCATGTAACTTCTTTCTTCGATATGATTGGTTGACAAAGAAATATGCGAAAGACTTATGGAGCGGCCTCATTTCTGAAGCTCAACCGCTTGCTCTCACAACTCTTATATTAGGAATTACGATTGTTACTTCTTTAATTGCACACATAGAGCATCATTCTAGTTCATGGAAGCATCTCTTATCCTTACCTATTAATAAGCGACATATTTTTCTAGTAAAATTCATACTGGTATTTTTCCTGCTTGCTGTATCTTGTTCTTTATTATTAATTGGCATAGTTGGATTGGGTTTAGCATTACAATTCGATGCTTCCATTCCATGGCTTTCTATATTTAAAATGAGTTTCTATCCTTATTGGTCGGCACTGCCAATTGTAGCGCTACAACTATGGATTGCTATCATATTTCAAAACCAAAGTATCGCATTTACAATCGGACTTTTAGGAACTATTTTCACAATGTTTTCAGTAGCTCTTCCCAATTGGTTCATATGGAGATGGCCAAGCCTACGTATTGACTGGGGGTCTCCACTTCTATGTGTAGCAATAGGCCTAATCGTTGGTATATGTATGTTATGTATTGAAACAGCAGATTTTACTAGAAGGGATGTGCATAAATAATGCTTTGGCTTAAAACCATACAAGCTGAATTTTATAAAATTAAAAAAACCAAAATATGGACATTACTATTTTTAAGCCCGATTTTAGCAGGAGTAATAGCTTATGCAAATGCCTCAAACTATCCCGATTATAAACATTGGGAGTTAATTTATAATATCATGATAATGGTACATGGTATGTTGCTTCTTCCATTATTAACAGGCATTTTCACTGCATTTATTTGCCGATATGAACATTCAAATGGTGGTTGGAAACAACTTTTAGTACAACCTATATCACGATATCACGTCTATATTATAAAATTTCTCTTTATTCTCTTATTTATAGGTGCGATGCAAGTCTTCTTCATTATAAGTTATATTAGCGTTGGACAACTTTTGCATGTCCCTGGGCCATTCCCTCTAGCTACTATAGTAAAAAGTGTAGTAGGCGGCTGGATTGCTACCCTCCCTTTAATCGCCTTACAATTATGGGTTTCAAGTATTTGGTCCAGCTTTGCAGCACCGATTGCTTTAAATGTTATAGCTTCCATACCCGCTATGATAATTGCGAATTCTGCAAGGTTCGGTCCCATCTATCCATGGTCCCAACCTTTTCTCGCTATGCTTCCTAAAGAAGGCTCTGGGCTGTTTTATATCTCTGTTCAAACACTAGTATTTGTCGTAATCGGGAGCTTTGTGATTGTATTTATAGGTGGCTTTGTTCATTTTATGAAAAAAGCATATTAATTTTTTACATACAAATAGCCCAAAACTGTTTCAAAACAGGATTGGGCTATTCAGCCTAACTAAACATACAAATCATATCCATATATAATAGAAACAATAATCCCAACTACCACTATCCCAGGCAATAAATTTGCCACTTTAATTTTAATAAAACCAAGTAAATTGAGTCCAATTGCAAAAATCATAATCCCACCAGTCGCAGTCATTTCTACGATAAACTGATTCATTAGCTTCTCTGGTACAAAACTATTAATTTGCGTCGCGAAAATCGCAATACCTCCCTCATATAAAATGACTGGTATTGCTGAAAATAGTACGCCTATTCCAAGCGTTGTCGTTAAAATAAGCGAAATAAATCCATCAATAATTGCTTTTGTAAATAGCACATCATGATTTCCACGAATACCGCTATCCAAAGCTCCAAGTATCCCCATTGCTCCGATAGCAAAGATTAATGTAGCTGTCACAAATCCAAGAGATATACTCCCTTCTCCTTTTGAGCCAACCTTTTTTTCTAGCCAATCCCCTAAACTCTTTAACTTTCCTTCTAACTCCAACCATTCTCCAATCACTGAACCAATAACAAGACTTATAATTACAACAAGAAAGTTTTCGCTTTTTAATCCCATTTGAAGACCAAGTACAGTAACAGCTAAACCAATTGTATGCATAACTGTCCCTTTCATACTTTCTGGAATATTACTTAATAGTTTACCTAATATAGTACCAATTAGTATACAAATTCCGTTCACTACTGCTCCTAATATAACCATTATGCCTTCTCCATCCTCTTCAAGCATTATTTTTCAAATTTTTATATCTAACATACAACAAAATACACGAAATTTTAACAGAATTTTCAAAACTCTACAAGTAAAATCGACTTATGTATTGTATTTTTTCCTCGTTTCATGTTACCGTAATATTACACTATGAGATGAGCTCTTAATACATAGCTATCATCTTACATACCATGTCTAGCATACATAAAGTGAAACTTTAATCAGCTCTCACCAATCAGACTTTTACGGACAGTTCATCTCCCACCTTAACCTCTTTGCTTCCGCTGAATTTTAAGACGGGAGTGTTACTGTCCATAAATAGCGGGATAAACTATTAAGCACTTACTCATTTTTGTACATATTATATGAAACTCTCATCATTGAACTTTCTAAAAGGAAGTCATGATATAAAAAGAAAAAGGAAAGATAACTATGACACCTTTATTTAAACGATTTATTTTAATAGTAATTCTCATTACACCGATTGTTTTATTGATAAATAACTCCTTTACATCAAAAGCAAAAGATACAGCTGGGGTAGAAAATAAAACGAAAAAAGCAACGGACACAAAGAAGAAAGAGAATCCTGAAATTACAATTACTTTCTCTGGTGATACGATGTTCGATTGGAATTTACGACCAGCTATTCAAAAAAACGGTGCTGATTATCCGTTCCAGCATGTGAAAGGTGAAATAACCAAAGCTGATATTTCCTTTATAAACTTGGAATCTGCATTTACAACACGGGAGAAAAAGGCCCCTGGTCAGTCATTCTGGATCAAAAGCGATCCTTCCACATTACAAGCTATTAAAAACACAGGCTATGACATTGTGAATATTGGCAATAACCATACGCTCGACTATGGACAAGATGGTTTAATGGATACGATATCTCATGTAGAAAAACTAAAACTCCCTTATATTGGAGCTGGAAAAAATGCAGATGATGCATACACAGCTAGAGAAATCACAGTAAAAGGGAAAAAATTAAATTCCTTTCCTTTGTTCGTTTTATGCCTGACTTTACCTGGGTAGCTGGTAAAGACAAGCCAGGTGTTGCAAATGGATATGATATCAATCTAGTAACAAAAACGATTAAAGAACAAAAGAAAGACGCCGATTATCTGATTGTGTATATGCATTGGGGTGTTGAAAAATCTAATAGACCTGTAGACTACCAAAAACAATATGTACCGAAAATAGTCGAAGCTGGTGCTGATGCGATTGTTGGAAGTCACCCACATTGGTTACAAGGATTTGAATACTACAACAAAGTCCCTGTCGCTTATTCATTAGGAAACTTCTTATTCCCTAACTATGTAAAAGGAAAAAGTGCTGAAACAGGTGTATTGACCCTTACATTTAAAGGAAAAGATGTACAAATGTCAATTAACCCTTATATCATTCGTAATGATCAAATTTCACCAGCCACCCCTGAGGAAAAGAAAAAAACACTACAATATTTACAAACCATTTCAACTGATGTAGAAATTGATGAAACTGGAACAATCAAAAATAAACGTAGTTAGAAAAAAGGAAGCTTTTCACTAAAAAGCTTCCTTTCTTTTTGTATATTAAATTAACAAATCAAACAAAACAGGATTTTTATTTAACTCCATAAATTGAATATTATTTTCTCGAAAACGGGTAATTAACGGTTCATAATCTTCTTTATGTTTTAGCTCCACTCCAACGAGTGCAGGTCCATTTTCTTTATTATGTTTTTTAATATACTCAAAACGAGTGATGTCATCCTCTGATCCTAATCCTTTATCAAGAAATTCTCGCAATGCTCCTGAACGTTGCGGAAATTCAATAATAAAATAATGTTTTAACCCTTCGTAAATGAGAGAGCGTTCTTTCATTTCCTGCATTCTATCAATATCGTTATTCCCACCACTTAACGTACAAACAACGGTTTTCCCTTTAATTTCGTCCTTATAAAAATCGAGTGCTGCAATTGAAAGAGCACCAGCTGGCTCCGCAACGATTGCATTTTTTTTGTACAATTCTAAAATCGTTGTACAAATTTTCCCTTCAGGAATCAATACAATATCATCCAATACGTCTTTACACGTTTCAAAGGTTAATTTCCCTACCTTTTTGACAGCTGCTCCATCAACGAAACTATCGATTTTTTCTAGGGCCACGTTTTCATTTTGTAAAAAAGCTTCTTTCATCGATGCTGCTCCCTTTGGTTCCACACCGATTACTTTTGTCGTAGGACTCACACCTTTTACATATGTACCAATACCTGATGCTAAACCACCGCCACCAATTGCTGTGAAGACATAATCCACATGTTTCTCCATATCGTGTAAGATTTCAACAGCGACTGTCCCTTGACCCGCAATTACATATGGATCATCAAACGGATGAACAAACATCATGCTATTTTCCTCACAATAGCGCTGCGCTTCTTGGAAAGAACTATCAAATGTGTCTCCAACTAACACAATTTCCGCATAAGTACCACCAAAAAATTGTACTTGAGATACTTTTTGCTTAGGTGTTGTTGTTGGCATAAAAATTTTAGACTGAATCTTCAATAAATTACACGTATAAGCAACCCCTTGCGCATGATTACCAGCACTAGCACATACAACCCCATTTTGTAATTGTTCTTTCGATAAGCTTTGAATTAAATTGTAAGCACCTCGAATTTTAAACGAACGAATTACTTGTAAGTCTTCTCGTTTCACATATACATCACATTCATATTTCTCAGATAAAACTGAATCCCGCTGGAGCGGTGTTTTATTGACGATATCCTTCATATGATTATGAGCCACAAGGATATCTTCGATTTTCACTCTCTCCCTTACATTTTGCACCATCTCGTATCATTCCTTATCTCTTTTATATAGATTTAATCAAAATTTTGCATTTTTAGCACTGCACCTGTATTCGCTGATGTTACCATTTGTGCATAGCGCCCAAGCCATCCTGTTTTCACTTTTAGCTCTGGTTTTCTCCATTCTTTTCTCCGTTTTTCTAATTCTTCATCACTTACTCTCACTTCAAGTAAACGTTCCTCTACATCAATACATACAATATCGCCTTGCTCGAGAAGTGCAATCTCTCCGCCAGCAGCAGCTTCTGGTGAAATATGTCCTACTGAAATGCCGCGTGATGCACCTGAAAACCGACCATCTGTTAATAGTGCAACATCTGCGCCTAATCCCATACCAGCAATTGCTGAAGTTGGAGCTAACATTTCTGGCATACCAGGTCCACCTCTTGGGCCTTCATAACGAATAACAACAACATCTCCTTTTTTCACTTTACCTAGCATAATCCCTGCAAGCGCCTCGTCTTGAGACCCAAAAATAACACATGGTCCTTCGAAACGTTTCACTTCTGTTGCACCACTTTTAATAACAGCACCATCTTTTGCAAGGTTTCCTTTTAATATACGCAGACCACCTTCTTCACTATGAGGATTTTCAAGAGAGTGAATTACTTCTTTATCTTGAATTTCTGCATGAGCGATGTTTTCTCGTAATGTCTGGCCAGTAGCTGTAATACGGTCCAGATGGAGTACACCTTCTTTTCTACTTAACTCTTTTAAAATAGCGCTGATACCACCTGCACGATCAATATCTTCCATATGCCAATTAGAAGCTGGGCTCACTTTACATAAATGTGGAACGCGTCTTGAAACTGCATCAATTCGGCTCATATCATAATCAAGTCCCGCTTCCTGTGCGATTGCTAACGTATGTAATACCGTATTTGTTGATCCTCCCATCGCCATATCTAATGCAAATGCATCGTCAATCGCTTCTTCTGTTACGATATCTCGTGGTTTAATATCACATTCAATTAATACTTTTAATTTTTCAGCTGCTTGTTGAATTAGTTCTTCACGCCTTGGGTCTGTTGCTAAAATGCTACCATTCCCAGGAAGCGCAAGCCCTAATACTTCACATAAACAGTTCATTGAATTTGCAGTGAACATACCTGAACAAGAACCACAAGATGGACAACCGTGATCTTCAATATCCTTTAACTCTTCTTCTGAAATTCTCCCAGATTGATAGGCACCTACCCCTTCAAAAACGGAACTTAAGTCGACTACTTCTCCTTTTGATGTTTTCCCTGCAGCCATTGGACCACCAGAAACAAATACAGTCGGAATGTTAACACGTAATGCGGCCATCATCATACCTGGTGTGATTTTGTCACAGTTCGGAATACAAATCATCCCATCAAACCAGTGTGCATTTACTACCGTTTCCACTGAATCGGCGATAATTTCACGGCTTGGGAGCGAATAGCGCATACCGATATGCCCCATCGCAATCCCATCATCTACCCCAATTGTATTAAACTCAAACGGAACCATACCAGCTGCACGTACCGCTTCTTTTACAAGACGACCAAATTCATTTAAATGTTTATGACCTGGAATAATTTCAATGAAAGAATTACAAATTGCTACAAACGGCTTATCAAAGTCTTCATCTTTTAAACCAGTTGCTTTTAATAAACTACGATGTGGTGCTTTGTCAAATCCCTTTTTAATCATGTCACTTCTCATCTTTTCAAGTCCCTTCTGTTCATTTTCACTTATCTATCTCCTACTACTTTTTCACTAACTCTTTCCCCTTTGGCTGCTGGATCCAAGTCATCATCTCTCGTAATTCTGCTCCTACTTTTTCAAGTTGATGATTTTGCTCTGCCTTTTTCATCGCATTGTAAGTTGGACGTCCTGCTTGATTTTCTAAAATCCATTTCTTTGCAAATTCGCCTTGCTGAATCTCCGCAAGAACTCGTTTCATTTCTTTTTTCGTTTCATCTGTAACAATTCTAGATCCTGTTACATAGTCACCAAACTCTGCTGTATCTGAAATAGAATGGCGCATATTCGTTAGACCACCTTCGTACATTAAATCAACAATTAACTTTAGCTCATGTAAGCATTCGAAATATGCAATCTCCGGACGATATCCACCTTCTGTTAACGTTTCAAAGCCTGCTTTCACAAGTGCAGTTACCCCACCGCATAATACAGCCTGTTCTCCAAATAAATCCGTCTCTGTTTCTTCTTGGAATGATGTTTCAATTACACCAGCACGTGTACAACCAACTCCTTTGGCATATGCAAGAGCTACATCAAAAGCGTTTCCAGTCGCATTTTGATAAACGGCAACTAAAGCTGGAACACCATTTCCTTCTTGAAATACGCGGCGAACAAGATGTCCTGGACTTTTTGGCGCAACCATCGCTACATCTACGTAACTTGGTGGCTGAATTTGTCCAAAGTGAATATTAAATCCATGTGAGAAAAGCAACATCTGTCCTTCGCGAAGATTCTTTTCTACTTCATTTCGATATACATGCGCCTGCTGTTCATCTGGCAATAATACTTGTACAACGTCTGCGGTTCTTACCGCTTCTGAAACTGACATTACTTCAAAACCATCCGCTTTCGCTACGTTAAAAGATTTTCCTGGACGAACACCCACTACAACATGAACACCGGAATCACGTAAATTTTGAGCTTGCGCATGACCTTGTGACCCATAACCAACTACTGCCACCGTTTTCCCTGCTAATACCTCTAAATTTGCATCTTTTTCATAATATGTTTTCATCTTCACATACACTCCTTATAATTTATTTACTTGCAAGACATCAATTAACTTTTTTAACTGATTTACGAGCAATATCGCTTCATTTTCTGTACAAACTGTCGTAAGTTTCATTTCCGAAATCTCTCTTGTTTCTCCTTCATTTAAATTTAAAAAAGAAATATTATAACCACGCCGAGCAAAAATTCCACTTACTCTTAGTAAAACTCCAGGGTCGTTATTGACAACGAGTGAAAAAGTATGACTCATTCTTGCCACCTCTTCATAATCATTTCATGATTCCCTTTATTAGGAGGGACCATTGGAAATACGTTTTCGCCCTCTTCTACACAAAAATCAACAACAACTGGTCCTTGATGACAAAATGCTTCTAACATGACTTGTTTCGCTTCAATCGGATTTGTAGCGCGCAAACCTTTTACTCCATATGCTTCTGCTACTTTTACAAAATCAGGCGATCCAATCTGTGATTCTGATAAACGACTTTCATAGAACATCTCTTGCCATTGTCTGACCATACCTAAAAACTTGTTATTAATAATAAAAACTTTCACTGGAATATTGTTTTCTGCAATTGTTTGCAATTCTTGAATGTTCATTTGAAATGAAGCATCTCCCGCAATACAGACAACTGGCTTATCCTCAAATGCAAGCTGAGCACCGATTGCTGCTGGGAATCCAAATCCCATCGTTCCTAGTCCACCAGATGTTAGAAATGTTCGCGGCTTTTGCGCCTTATAAAAATGTGCTGCCCACATTTGATGCTGCCCAACTTCTGTGGTCACAATTGCTTCACCATTTGTTAATTCACTTACTAAATGAATCACATGCTGCGGCTTTAATTTTGATTCACTCTGTTCATATGACAGCGGGTATTCTTTTTGCCATGTTCTTACTCTCTCTACCCATGAATCAGTTTGGCACTCTATTCGCATATCTACCAACATGTGCAACGCTCGCTTCACATCTCCAACGACTGGATATTCTACTTTCACATTTTTATGAAGTTCCGCTGGATCAATATCGATATGTACCTTTTTAGAATGAGGTGAAAATAGTTCTAACTTTCCTGTTACTCGGTCGTCAAAACGAACACCTAAGGCAAGAAGTAAATCGCATTCCGTTACTGCCATATTTGCGGCATACGTACCATGCATGCCTAGCATTCCTAAAAACAGTGGATCTCCCGGCGGATAAGCGCCGAGTCCCATTAAAGTCGAAACAACTGGAATACGGTTCTCTCTTGCAAATGTTAGAAGCTCTTCAGATGCATCTGCATGAATGACACCGCCGCCGATATACAGTAGCGGGCGATCTGCTTTTGAAATTGCCTCCGCCACGCTCTCCAGCTGCATTTTGTCTGGTTCGATCCGTGGCTTATAACCAGGAATTTGAACTTCTCCTTCAAAAACATTCGTTACAATAGAATTTTGAACATCCTTTGGAATATCAATTAACACCGGACCCGGTCGTCCACTTTTGGCAATATAATATGCTTCCTGCAATATACGTGATAGCTGATTCACATCTCGTACTTGATAATTATGCTTTGTAACCGGCATTGTGATTCCCACAACGTCCGCTTCTTGAAAACCATCTTTTCCAATGAGAGGTGTTGCTACTTGCCCTGTAATTACTACTAAAGGAATCGAATCCATATACGCATCTGCTAAACCAGTAACTAAGTTTGTAGCCCCAGGGCCGGAGGTAGCAAATACTACCCCGACCTCTCCAGAAGCTCTCGCATACCCTTCTGCTCCATGAATAGCTGCTTGTTCATGACGCGTTAAAACATGTTTCAAACCACTGCGATACAGCGCATCGTAAACTGGTAAAATAGCTCCGCCCGGATAGCCAAACACTGTTGTTACACCTAATTTCTTTAAACATTGAATAACATGTCCGGCACCTGTTACTTTTTTTACTTCTCCATGATCCACTTCATCACACACTGCATGTTGTTCCTTCATTTTGCTAACTCCTTCCCCTATTCGTTAAGCTAAGCTTTCTGCTAGTCCCGGAACGCGCACTCCTCGCTCTCTCGTTAACTTTTTAAATTCTTCTGTTAACTGTTTCGTTACTTCTCCTGGTTTTCCAATTCCGATTTCTCTTGAATCCACTCTTACAACTGGAATTAATTCAGCAGCAGTTCCTGTTAAAAACACTTCATCCGCTACATATACATCGTGACGAGTAAATGGTCTTTCTTCACAAGGAATATTTAACCTTTCACAAAGTTCAATGACACTATTCCTTGTAATCCCTTCAAGAGCCCCTAAATATGCAGGTGGCGTTACTACTTTTCCATCTTTCACAATGAACACGTTATCTCCCGATCCTTCACAAACATATCCTTGTTGATTTAACATAAGTGCTTCTAGCACACCTGCTTGTGCTGCTTCAATCTTTACTAATACGTTATTTAAATAATTCATCGACTTAATACGTGGATCAAGTGCATCTGGCATGTTACGCCTTGAAGCAACAGATACAACACTAAGACCGTTATCATAAAACTCTTGCGGGAACAACTTTAACTGTTCAGCAATGATAATGACACTTGGTTTCGTGCAGCTTCTTGGATCCAGCCCTAAATCCCCTTTTCCTCTTGAAACAATTAATCTAATATATGCATCTGCATATTCATTTTTTTGTAGTGTCTGTAAAACCGCTTGTTCCATCTCTTCGATTGTCATCGGGATCGTTAGTAAAATCGATTTCGCAGATTCATATAAACGCTTTAAATGCTCTTTTAAACAAAATACATTTCCGCCATAGCTACGAATCCCTTCAAATACGCCGTCTCCATATAAAAAACCGTGGTCGTAAACAGATACAACAGCCTTTTCTTTTTCTATTAATTCCCCATTCATATAGATATACTGGTTACCCATCTTACATCGCTCCTCTTTTTTATCTCTTTATGTGCAATCCATCTTTTTATCGATTGCTGAGAAGAATGCATTTTATCAGAACATTCTGTATATTAACCATAAAAATATCCTCGCCTCAACAATCGATTTTCTACAAACGTGTAGCAATCCATTGCTGAGACGAGGGAATCGTGGTACCACTCAGCTTCCTTATACTTCTCGCGAAATATATGCTCTGTAAGTCCTATTAGACTTTTGTTCTTTTACCGGGAACAACTCCGCTGCTCTCTACTCATTTTTTTCAAGGACAGTGCTCTGAGGTGATCTTCAACCGATACAATTGTTACCACCCTCACAGCCACGGGGCAGCTCTCTGAAACAATTTGTATCGTTTACTCTCCTCTTCTTTGCATTCTTCTATTCTCTTTTCTAAAGTAAAAACTCTCGCCTCAGCAATCAATCACTACGTCATAGTAGCTTTGATTGCTGAGGCGAGAGTTTCGCGGTACCACTCAGCTTCCTTATATTTCTCACAAAATATAAGCTCTGTAAGTCCTATCAGACTATCACCCTTTTACCGGGGATGAAACCGCCGCTCTCTACTCGGTTTCCCTTTCGCAAGCGATGCTCCAAGGTGATCTTCAATGATTCGATCGTTACCACCCTCACAGCCATGGGGCAGCTCTCTGAAACTTTCATAATCATCTACTTTCCTCTTCTTTGCATATACAATATATAAAAATTAGAAAATTCTAAATTAACTTTTAAGTTATTACACGTATTATAGGACTTCATTCTTTTCATTGTCAACATGTTTTTTGAAAAATTTTATTTTAAATTATAATCCGAACTTTTTATCAAAATAAAAAAGGAATGAATCTCAATCCAACACTCATATATTACTTAAGGCTTGTCTATTAGAAAAGACAGCTTCATACATATGTAAAATTATTAAGGAGATGATGTGAATATGTTACAAGGAAAAGTTGCATTGGTTACTGGAGCAAGCCGTGGAATTGGACGCGCTATTGCAAAACGCTTAGCAAACGACGGTGCATTAGTTGCTGTTCATTATGGAAATCGTAAAAGCGATGCAGAAGAAACAGTGCAGGAAATTCAATCAAATGGCGGTTCAGCTTTTTCTATAAATGGTAACCTCAAATCGTTACATGGTGTAGAATCTCTTTACCAATCTTTAGATGACAAATTGCAAAAACATACAGGTGAAAATAAATTTGATATTTTAGTAAATAACGCAGGAATCGGTCCAGGAGCCTTTATTGAAGAAACAACTGAAGACTTTTTCGATCGAATGATTTCCGTGAATACAAAAGCCCCATTTTTTATTATTCAACAGGCATTGTCACGTTTACGTGACAATAGCCGTATTATCAATATTTCATCAGCTGCAACACGAATTTCTTTACCCGATTTCATTGCCTACAGCATGACAAAAGGCGCGATCAACACAATGACTTTTACACTAGCAAAGCAACTTGGAGCAAGAGGGATTACAGTTAATGCGATACTACCAGGCTTTATTAAAACAGATATGAATGCTGAACTCTTAAGTGATCCAATGATGAAACGATATGCAACTGAAATCTCTGCTTTCGGCCGTTTAGGAGAAGTAGAAGATATTGCAGATACCGCTGCATTTCTTGCTTCCTCTGACAGCCGATGGGTTACTGGACAATTAATTGATGTGAGCGGTGGTTCTTGTTTATAAAAAAACATATAGTTTCAAATCTTTTTTATTGCGCAATAAAACAATTTATATAATACTAGATAAAACATATCTATTTAGGAGGATTACAGCAATGACAGAAAAAACATACGAACTCGCAACCTTTGCAGGCGGCTGCTTTTGGTGCATGGTAAAACCATTTGATGAACTTCCAGGTATTCAAAAAGTTGTTTCAGGCTATGCTGGTGGCTACACCCCAAACCCAACATACGAACAAGTAAAGTCTGGAACATCTGGGCATTTAGAAGTTGTTCAAATTACTTTCAATCCTTCTATTTTCTCTTATCAAAAATTACTAGATTTATACTGGCCACAAATTGATCCAACTGATGATGGCGGGCAATTTTTTGACCGTGGACCATCCTATCGCACAGCGATTTTTTATCATAATGAATCGCAAAAAGAGCTAGCCGAAAAATCAAAGCTAGCAATAGCAGAAAGCGGTATGTTTAAGGATCCAATCGTGACGGAAATTCGTTCAGCTGCTCCTTTTTACGAAGCGGAAGAATATCATCAACATTTTTATAAAAAAAATCCTGAGAAATATGCTCAGGAGCGTAAAGAGTCTGGTCGTGAAGATTTTATTAAGGAAAATTGGCAACAGAAATAATAAACAGACATCTTTAAGGCTGATGAAAAATTGTTTCATCGGCCTTTTTATATTTCAGTATAATAATTAACTCCTTACTTATTCACTTCATTTTTTAACTGCAACGCAATCAAACTAGCAAAATCATGTACTAGTGTCGCAGCTAATAAAGAAGTAATTTGAGCTTGATCATATGGCGGTAACACTTCCACTAAATCGAAACCAATATAATTAAAACCACTTAATGAACGCACCATATTTAATGTCTCACGACTGTTAAATCCCCCAACTTCTAATGTCCCTGTACCAGGCGCACAAGATGGATCTACAAAATCAATATCAAACGTTAAGAAACACGGTGTATCGCCAATCGTTGTTCGCATTTGCTCAAGGATACTTTCAAAACCACGATTACATAATTCTGCTGTTGTAATAACGTTATATCCTAAGTCATTGCTAGCTTCTATATCACCAGGATGATTCAATGTTCCACGAATTCCAATTTGAAATACTTTGTCTGGCTGTAGTAGCCCTTCTTCATGTGCACGTATAAACGGCGAACCGTGCCAATATTTTTCCTCATAATATGTATCCCATGTATCTGTGTGCGAATCGAAATGAATCATTGCCACAGGTCCATGAACTTTCGCTGCCGCACGAAGGCTTGCTAATGTAACAGAATGATCCCCTCCAAGACCTATCGGGATAATTCCCTGCTGCATTAACCCAAAAACGGCTTCCTCTATTAAATCATAGCTGCGATGAATATTATGTGGAATCACAGAAACATCACCAATATCAATCGCATTTGTGTCATCAAATGGGTATACATGGTGAATTGGATGATATGGAAATAAGGTCATCGATGCCTGACGAATTGCTTGTGGAGCAAAACGAGCACCAACGCGAAAAGAAGCAGCAGTATCAAATGGCATTCCTAAAATAGCAACTTTTGCTTGCTCATTACTTGATGGCAATCTCATAAATGTACCTGTCGTACAAAACTCTGGTTTTACATCTGGTGTTAGTGGATATTTCATTTCTCATTTCCCCTTTTCAAACATAATTTTTTGCACCCGAAAGAAACTTTTTTTATATGAATGTTTTTTATTAAAATGCAAAAATCATGCCATATAGAAAATGATTCGTTACCCTCTATTCACTCTTTTTCTGTCTATGCATAATTGCATAGCTTATTCTAATCAACATACAAAGTATGAAAAATAGTTTTTATTAAAAGGCAAGAAATTTCATAAATCACTTATTAAAAGAGTGCGTTTATAAAATGGCACACATGGTATAATAGGCGTTTTTATTTTACATATATAATTGTAATTGGTGTGGTCTATTCAAGGGATGATAATGATTCAAGAAATAAAGTAAGTTACTTAAATTGCAAACCCACTTAATTTATGACAAAAAAGCAAATTAAATTTCAATAAATCAAAAAACATTACATTTATATTACAAGACACATTGATTATTTCAATATTACAG
>NZ_CM000745.1:1110807-1153962 GCF_000161455.1 Bacillus pseudomycoides DSM 12442 | reverse complement strand
TTTACTACCATTTTCATAATAAAACCATTCACCATTTTCTAATTTCCATCCAGCTTGTTGAGTAGAATCTTGCGTTATGTTATTTGATGTTTCTGCTAAACTAGCAATCGGTTGGAAACCGAAGCCCAGAACCATAGCTAAAGAAAGTGCTGTAATTTGTTTTTTCATAAATTCATTCCTTTTTCCTAAATTTGACCATTGACTAAATTGTCATACTATGTATAAGTATAATTGTTTCTAAGATAAGAATAAGAGTAGTAACAAAAATGTAATAAAAATAAAACAGAATGAAATCCAGATGCAAACTTATTGCATACTGGACTTGATTCTGTTTTATTCCTGCTATCTTCTACCTCTTTTACTAGCTTATAAAACAGGGTTTTTCTATTTATAATTTCTTACTCACCAATACCACCAACACAATAATCCCCACAAACATCGCCACTAAACATCCAATCAGTTTATAAAAACCTCTCTTTGTCAGCGTATTATCTTTCGTAATATCTTTGCGAACGAAGAAATACATGAATAGCATTAAAATAATACTTATACCAAACGCATAAAGAAATTGCATTTTTTCTCCTTCCTATATGTAAGACCTATAATTCATTATTTTCCACTTAATATCTTTTAGATAAAACAACAAACGAAATAAAAACCGTACTAATTGTTAAAGCAGCTAACATATTAAGTAATTCTCCAGCTGTCAATATAATGATTTCTAAATGTAACCCAATTGAAAAAATAATGAAATATATCAATAATGCAAAGAAAGAATAAAACATCCCTTTTTGACGGATTAACTTCATCCTTTCGTCTTTCTCTTTAAATTGTGGGTGAAGATAACTTAAACAAAAGCACATAATCATCATCGATGCTAATGTATAAGTCGGAGTTGGCGGCGCAGAATGTGTCATAATCCCTGCCAATATCATGAATCCACTCATAATTTAAAAAAACATTCCAATAATCAAAAAGTACTTCTGTGAATAATTCATTAATATTCCCCCTTCTCTATCATTCCCGTTCTTTCCCTTCATAAATAAATACATTCTCAATGGTTGTCTGAAATGCTTTCGCAATTTCGAATGCTAAAGGAAGTGATGGATCATATTTTCCTTTTTCAATTGAAATAATCGTCTGTCTAGAAACACCAAGTTTTTCGGCTAACTTCTCTTGAGACAGTCCCAATTTTTTTCTGTATTCTACCATTTTGTTTTCCAAGGAAAATCCCCCCTCCTCCTTGAACAGAGTATAAATGTAAAGCAACCTTTACGTCAAGTATCCTTTACATTTTTTACATAACTTTTCCAATCCTTCTTACTCCCGCCTTTTCTTTTTGATCACGACTATTGTCATAACTAAAATGGAATCCTATAAAGAGCGAACATCACGATATGTTCCATCTCTAACATATAGTTAACTTTATTTGTATAGATGGTTTTCATTATATTTATCCCTCTGTAATGAGAAAAATTAATATTGTTATCTGCACTTTATCTTTTTAAAATATTACATTTTTTCTCCTATACGAATGAAGCTGGCTACCCTTTTTAAGCTATTTTCTGCTATATTTGCAAAAACTAACGATTTATGAACCATTTTCAAATCATAATCATCACTTACAAGCAAATTTTTCTTTTTTCCTTTCAATATTTAACACTATTGAAATAAAGTTAACGATAAATTCATAATTTTTTATTTTTTATACTATATCCTGTTATATTGTTGTATAATATTCTTGAAAGCGCTTATTATTTTAATATACATAAATCAAACCATATTTTAACGAAACATTCTTACAATTTATTTTATATTTTCATATGGAAGATTTCGTTCCAAGTGCGGATGTACCAGATGAAATCACCTATTTTTTCCTTAAAATTACTTTATAACATGAAAGATTAACTTGGGTGATAAGTAATTGTGAATGTTTTTTTACAAAACGGATAAGTAATAATGTTTGGTATTATGTAAATTATCGTAATAACATAAGAGTAAAGATAACATTTACATTCATTACTGGTTGATCAATTATGAAAAGAGCAAAATGCATTCTTTCGCATTATGAAAGAAGGATTACATGCATTGGGAGGTTTAAACAAATGACGAGGAAGAATACAACGACAAACCCTTGGGCCAAATTCCATGGTCCGAACCTTGGCTATGTTATTGAACAGTATGATCGTTACGTGACAGGAGAAGGTTCTGTTGATCCGGAATTACAAGAGCTTTTTGAAACTTTTGGAGCTCCTCCATTCCAAGCAGATGTCGTAACAGGGGACAACAAGGAAACAAATTTTTCTCCTCAAAACACAGGAAACATTGAAAAAATTCTTAAAGTCGTTCAACTTGTTGAGCATATCCGTTCATTCGGTCATACATCGGCTCATATTAATCCAATGGAAGAGCCTGCTGATGGACAATCTCTCATCGAGAAAGCAATGAATGAATTGAGCGATGTAGATTTGAAAGCGATTCCAGCTAAAACAGTATGGGCAGATGCACCAAATGATGTTCACACAGCTTTTGATGTAATTAATAGATTAAAAGATGTTTACACAAAATCTTTAGCCTATGAATTCTCGCATATACAAGATAGTGAAGAACGCGCGTGGTTGCATCAAATGGTGGAATCAAATTCCCTGCGTCAACCATTAACAAATAAAAAACGAACTGCTCTCTTAAAACGCTTAACAGCTGTTGAAGGTTTCGAGCAATTTTTGCATAAAACATTCGTTGGCCAAAAACGTTTCTCCATCGAAGGCGTTGATATGCTTGTACCTGTACTAGATGAAATTATTTTAGAAGGTGCTAAAGGCGGCGTAAACGATGTCATGATTGGTATGGCTCACCGCGGTCGTCTAAGCGTACTCGCTCATGTATTAGAAAAACCATATAGTCACATGTTCGCAGAATTCAAACATGCAACTATTGAATCTGATAAATCACAAGATGTAATAAATAGTAGTGTCGGCTGGACTGGCGATGTGAAATACCATTTAGGTAGAGAACAAGTTGTCGGATCTGAAGAAGCTAGCACACGCGTTACATTAGCAAATAACCCAAGTCACCTTGAGTTTGTTAACCCAGTTGTTGAAGGTTATGCACGTGCTGCTCAAGAAGATCGTAAACAAGCTGGTTATCCTGAACAAGACGTTTCAAAATCATTCGTAATTTTAGTTCATGGTGATGCTGCATTCCCTGGGCAAGGTATTGTATCTGAAACATTGAACTTAAGCAGATTGAATGCATACCAAACTGGTGGAACAATTCATGTTATCGCGAATAACGCAATCGGCTTTACGACTGATAGCTATGATTCTCGTTCTACGAAATATTCAAGTGATCTTGCGAAAGGATTCGATATTCCAATCGTTCACGTGAATGCTGATGATCCTGAAGCTTGTCTTGCTGCTGCTAACCTTGCAATTCAATATCGTATGCTGTTCAAAAAAGACTTCTTAATCGATTTAATCGGTTACCGTCGTTACGGTCATAACGAAATGGATGATCCAGCAGTTACGCAACCACAAGTTTATAAAAAAATTAAAAATCATCCAACTGTAAGAGCTTTATATGCAAGCCAATTAGAAGCTGCAGGCGTTCTAAATGCAGATGAGGTTGAAACAATTACTCAGTTTATACAAGAAGAGTTAAAAGCTGAATATGCACAAGTACCACCAGCAGATACAAGTGACGCAGCAATTCACGTTAAAGTTCCAGACGTTGTTGCGAAAGGAATTCAGCCGATTGATACTGGTCTTCCACTTGAAACACTTCGCGCAATTAACGAAGGGCTTTTAACTTGGCCAGAAGGCTTTAACGTATATCCGAAAGTGAAGAAGATTCTTGAGCGCCGTAAAGATGCTCTTGAAGAGAACGGTAAAATTGAATGGGCACTTGCTGAATCTTTAGCATTCGCTTCTATTTTACAAGAAGGTACGCCAATTCGTTTAACTGGTCAAGATTCACAGCGTGGTACGTTCGCACACCGTCATATCGTACTGCATGATACAGAAACAAACGAAACATATTCACCATTACATCGCCTGCCGAATATACGCGCATCGTTCTCTGTTCATAACAGTCCGTTATCAGAAGCTGCTGTTGTCGGCTATGAATACGGTTATAATGTATTCGCTCCAGAAACTTTAGTTATGTGGGAAGCGCAATACGGTGATTTCTCAAATACTGCGCAAGCATTATTTGATCAATATGTTTCATCAGGAAGAGCAAAAT
Organism: Bacillus pseudomycoides DSM 12442; assembly: GCF_000161455.1. Taxonomy (GTDB): domain Bacteria; phylum Bacillota; class Bacilli; order Bacillales; family Bacillaceae_G; genus Bacillus_A; species Bacillus_A pseudomycoides. The sequence goes on along the minus strand of NZ_CM000745.1, from coordinate 1,149,720 downwards.
GGGGACAAAAATCAGGTCTAGTTCTTCTTTTACCTCATGGTTATGAAGGTCAAGGACCAGAGCACTCTAGTGCACGTCCAGAGCGTTTCTTACAACTAGCTGCAGAAAATAACTGGACTGTTGCAAACTTAACAAGCGCGGCACAATACTTCCATATCTTGCGCCGTCAAGCATCAATCCTTGGTACGGAGGCTGTTCGTCCATTAGTAATCATGACACCAAAAAGCTTATTGCGTCACCCACTTACAGCTTCATCAGGTAGCCAGTTAAGTGAAGGACGTTTCCAACCTGCGTTAGAGCAAGAAAACCTTGGCATAAAACCAAACAAAGTAAAACGTCTTGTCTTAACAACTGGTAAAATGGCAATTGATTTAGCGGCAGAGATTGAATCCGGGAAACATGAGTACAATTTAGATGAAGTTCATATTGTTCGTATTGAGCAATTGTACCCATTCCCTGCTGAAAAAGTTCAATCTATTATGAAACGCTTTAAAAACTTAGAAGAAATTATTTGGGTACAAGAAGAACCAAGAAACATGGGTGCATGGCATTACATGGCTCCAATTCTGTTTGAACTTGCTGGCGATAAATTAAAAACAGGCTACATTGGACGCCCAGACCGTTCAAGTCCTTCAGGTGGCGATCCACATGCACACCGAGCAGAACAAGAACTTATCGTTGCACACGCATTAGATACAAAGTATAACTTTCGTCAAGATAAACAAGAAATAGAAGTTTATAGCAACTAAAAACGAAAGTGATTTGCTCTAGCTCATGCGGGCAGAGTTCCTTACACCCGAGAACGTAAAGAATTTCTGCCCAATCAAGCTGGAAACTTTGAGATTACCGAAGAAAAAAGAAGACAAAACACACACCGTTAGGCAAATAAGGGGAGGACATTTAAAATGATCGAAATTAAAGTACCTGAGCTTGCAGAATCTATTTCAGAAGGAACTATCTCACAATGGCTTATCAATGTAGGCGACAAAGTTGAGAAAGGTGGCAGCGTTGTTGAGCTTGAAACGGATAAAGTCAATGTTGAAATCATTGCAGAAGATTCAGGTATTGTATCACAACTACTAGGAGAGCCTGGAGATACAGTTGAAGTTGGCGACATCATTGCAATTTTAGATGCAAACGGCGCTGCAGTAAGTACACCTGCTCCAGCAGCAGCTCCAGAACAACCAAAACAAGAAGTTACTGAAGCACCAAAAGCTGAGGCTCCAAAAACAGCTTTACAAGGTCTTCCAAATACAGATCGCCCTATCGCATCACCTGCTGCTAGAAAAATGGCACGTGAATTAGGAATCGACTTAAATGAAGTACGCAGCACTGATCCACTTGGCCGTGTAAGACCACACGATGTACAAGCACATGCTGCTGCACCAAAAGCTGAGCCAAAACAAGAAAAAACAAGTCCAAAACCAGCTGCAAAAACTGAATTTGAAAAACCAGTTGAGCGCGTAAAAATGTCCCGCCGCCGTCAAACAATTGCAAAACGTCTTGTAGAAGTTCAGCAAACATCTGCAATGTTAACAACATTTAACGAAGTTGATATGACTGCAATCATGGAATTACGTAAAGAACGTAAAGATTCATTCGAGAAAAAACATGATGTTCGTCTTGGCTTTATGTCATTCTTCACAAAAGCAGTTGTTGCAGCGTTAAAACAATTCCCATTGTTAAATGCTGAAATCCAAGGTGACGAGCTTATCATTAAAAAATTCTATGATATCGGAATCGCTGTAGCAGCTCCAGATGGATTAGTTGTTCCAGTTGTACGCGATGCAAACCAATTGAACTTTGCTGAAATCGAAAGCGAAATTCGTGAACTAGGTAAAAAAGCACGCGATAACAAACTTACATTAAAAGAACTACAAGGTGGTACATTTACAATTACAAACGGTGGTGTGTTCGGCTCCCTTATGTCAACACCAATCCTAAACAGCCCACAAGTAGGTATTCTTGGAATGCATAAAATTCAAGTAAGACCAGTTGCAATCGATGCAGAACGTATGGAAAACCGTCCGATGATGTACATTGCTCTATCTTACGACCACCGCATCGTCGATGGTAAAGAAGCAGTTAGCTTCCTTGTTGCTGTTAAAGAGATGCTTGAAGATCCAAAATCATTATTATTAGAAGGTTGATAGACTTTCTAAATCATACTGGCTACATGAAAGAATCGATTGATTCTTTCATGTAGCTTTTTTTATATAAATTAAAAACCGGACATAAACCCTTTCTTTTTAGGGGGAAGAGAGCATCCGGCCATGCATAGAAGCGATCAGATCCCCTTCCTGCCCCATGTCAACAAATGAAAACAAGTAGCGATCCCCTTTTCTTCTTCGTAGCAGCGACTTATATATCGAAAAATCAAAATGAGTTTATATATTACACGGATACGCTAAAATACTAATAATCTTTTAGAACTCATAAAGGACAACTCACAATACATACACTGATAACGTATGTCTAGAACAAATTTACTGATAAGGAGGAACACAATGAGTACTCTCACAGCTTCCACAAAGCTAAAAATGAACAAGGATACCTTTTTCCTCCCCGACTCAAACGGGGGTGTCTATTTTCGAAACAACTCCAGTTCATTCCGAATGCAAGGTAATGGTATCTATGAATGGATTGAAAAATTAATGCCTATGTTTAATGGAGAACATACTTTGGAAGAACTAACAAGCGGACTCCCCCTCCCTTATCAAAATAGAGTTTTTGAACTTGGAGAACTTTTGCACGAAAATGGTTTTGTACGTGATGTAAGTCAAGATTCCCCTCACCAGTTAGAGGATGCCTTACTTGAGAGATACGCATCGCAAATCGATTTTTTAGAGACTTCCTCTCATTCAGGTGCCTTGAAATTTCAAATGTATCGACAAGCGAAGGTCTTAGCAATTGGATCTGGCTCTATTTTCACTTCATTAGTTTATTCTTTACTTGAATCTGGTTTACCTGAGTTTCACTGTCTTATTACCGACTCTACCGCAACAAATCGCTCTCGATTAATTGAGATTGTACAAAAAGCCCATGATGCTGATCAAAATGTACTTGTTCAAGAAATAGATACAACGATAGATCGTTCCTTGCAGGAAATTTTTCAACATTTTGATTGGATTCTATATGTATCTCAAAATGGAAATATTGAAAAATTAAGAGCGATCCACGCGATTTGTAGAGAAGAAAAGAAAAACTTTCTTCCTGCTTTATGTTTGGAGCAAGTAGGCTTAGCTGGTCCTGTCATTACTACAGAATCTGAAGAATGCTGGGAATCTGCATGGCGACGCGTACATGAGACTGCCCTTCAAAAAGATCAACTATTAGAGCCTTTCTCTCCAATCGCTGGGGCTATGTTAGCAAACATTATCGTTTTTGAGTTATTCAAAAATATTACAGGCGCTTCAAATAGAGAGCAAAATAAACAATTCTTTTTACTAAATTTTGAAACGCTAGAAGGCAGCTGGCACACTTTCATCAAACACCCACTTATAACAACAAAAAACTTTACAATAGAAACGATACAAGACATTGATGAAACTCTCAAAAGACATTCAAACCAAAGCCCTTCGAATGAACTTTTTCGCTTTTTTGACCAATTAACCTCAAACAAATCTGGAATTTTTCACATATGGGATGAACAAGACCTAAAACAATTACCGTTATCTCAGTGCTATGCTCAAGTTCCGAATCCATTATCAGAAGGACCTACTACGCTCCTGCCTACCATAATTTGCGGCGGATTGACTCATGATGAAGCACGCCGCGAAGCAGGTCTAACCGGAATTGAAACATATGTAACTCAAATGGTTCATTTCCTTATTCCTGAACAAGATGGATTCATTGGAATTGGGGCTGGGGAAACAATGTTAGAGGGCGTGTACCGTGCACTACAAAATCATTTAACACACACATTACAAATGAGGCAGTTGACCAAAACAGAAGAAATTACACAACTACAATTAACAGAGATTCACGACAAACACTGCCAATTTTATTTACGTGCACTCTCCGCGATACATGGGGAACCAATGGTAGGAATTGGTGAAGATGTGCTAGGTTTTCCTGTGGTTTGGATCGGTGTACACAACCAGTGGTACGGTAGTACTGACTTAAATATAACATTAGCACTAAGAAATGCATTACAACAAGTACTACTTCATGTCCAAAATCAAGAAGTTCCCTATAAATCCAATATATTATTGGACTCCTCTATCCTTTTACACAGTGCAGAATCGTTTAGGGTTGAAATACAAAAAGAAGAAGAAATGCCACAATTAGAATCCTTGCAATTAGCCTTACAAAATTTAAAAGAGCATAAACTTCATCCCTTCGTCCTCGACCTAGCAATTGAACCCTTTTTAAAAGAAGGATTAGGCGGTGTAGTTGGTGTGGTAATCAAAGAGGAGGTAGAATGATGAATCGAAAAATATTAATCATAGGAGATGGCATACTAGCAGACTATGTAAATCAACAATTATCCGCTCACTATCCAATTATTCATCAACATACACTTGAAGAAAAACTCCCAGAAAATATCTATCTTGCTCTCGTATTACACGATGGTTCTCCTCCCTCTATACATCATGAAGCTGAAGAAATATTTCGCTCCGCTAACATTCCATGGCTTCGGGGCTTTACTTCATTTGGTGAGGGTATCATTGGTCCTTATGTTAGACCCGATAAGGCAGGGTGCTCCCATTGTGCTGATGCACGGCGTTTCATAGCTGGCTTTGACCAAAAAGAAATGTGGGAGCTACAGCGGAAATATTCCTTAAAAACAGATGATGCCATACAGCGAGATGTATGTGCAACGCAAACTGGGTTACTACAAATGTGTCAGCTTATTCATGCTGAAACGGAGAAGATAGTAACAAAAGGGCATACCTCTTTAGCTGAAGAACTAATTTTACTTAACATGCAAACCTTTCAATGTTCACGTCATTCATTTCTTCCTGATCCTCTATGCCCAATGTGTAGCACATTACCTGATGACACTGCAACGGATGCCTACATTTCACTCCAATCAAGTTTTAAAACTGGCAATGACAGTTATCGTTGTCGTTCTATTGAAGATTTAAATACATTTTTGACTAAAGATTATTTAGATTATCGGACTGGACTTTTAAATGGGAAAATGCAGCATTCCTTATTACCATTTGCTGATGTTATTGTAAATATGCCGTTACTTTTAGGAAATGAAGGAGTTGCAGGCCGAACACATTCATTCAAGGCGAGCGAAGCAACTGCTATTTTAGAAGGGTTAGAGAGATATTGTGGAATGACCCCTCGCGGGAAACGGACAAATGTTCATGGTAGCTACCGAGAGTTAGAAGATACAGCCATCAATCCTCTCACAATCGGTGTACATACAGATGAACATTATAAAAAAACAGATTTCCCATTTAAACCGTTTGATCCTGATTATCCTCAAGACTGGGTATGGGGTTATTCTTTATCACAAAATCGTCCCATCTTAGTTCCAGAATCGATTGCATATTATAGCCTAGGACACAGGGACGCTTTTGTTTATGAAACTTCAAACGGCTGTGCAATTGGAGGTAGTTTAGAAGAAGCGATTTTCCATGGCATTTTAGAAATAGTCGAACGCGATGCTTTCTTGCTAACTTGGTATGCACAATTACCACTTCCCCGCCTTGATCTAGCTTCTGCGGACGACGTGGAACTACAATTGATGATTGAACGAATGCGCACGATTACAGGCTATGATTTACATGTTTTTGATGCAACGATGGAGCATGGTATTCCAAGTATATGGGCAATTGCAAAAAATACAAAACAAGATGGAATGAATCTCGTCTGTGCAGGTGGTGCCCACATGGAACCAATGCGAGCTGTTAAAAATGCTATCCATGAATTAGCGGGTATGTTACTTACAATGGATGAAAAATTTGAAGCAAGTAAACAAAAATACGAACAATGTTTACGTGATCCCTATCTTGTCACCCAAATGGATGATCATAGTATGGTATATGGTTTACCAGAAGCCGAAGAACGCCTTCAATTTTTATTGAATAACAATCGGTCTGTACAAACATTTCAACAAATGAATCAGTTAAGATCTATCGATAGGGATCTAACTTCGGACCTTCGCCATCTTTTAGATCGACTACATCACTCAGGCCTTGAAGTCATCGTCATTGACCAAACTGTTCCTCTCATACGAAAGAACGGATTATATTGTGTGAAAGTACTAATTCCTGGTATGTTACCAATGACATTTGGACATCAACTTACTCGCACAACAGGACTACAAAGAGTACTTACCGTACCACTGGAACTTGGATATACCAATGAGCCACTTACATTTGAACAACTTAATCCACATCCTCATCCGTTTCCATAAGTCACAATAAGGAGGTAGATTGATGCAACTAGAAACATTTCTACACCATTTGCATTTTTCCATTGATGAAATCATGCCCCAAGACAAGGAAATTAACTGGGCTGATGCCCCCCTTCCCTATAAACTATACCGTAATCTACCTGTCATTCCTCTTTCTCTAGAGGTACCGCTAACATTGCGAGATCAAAATCTGTCTAAAGAACCCACTCTCGAGCAAATCGGACATTGTCTCTGGTATACATTTGGCCTAACTCAATTGTGTCAGCCTTCCCTCGGCTTAGAAGAACAAAATACAACAAATATATACCGAAGATTTATTCCTTCTGGAGGAGCTCTATATCCAAATGAACTATATTTGTATTTAAAAATGTATCATTGTCCACAGGGAATCTATCATTATGACGCAGCACATCATCGTCTCGTATTACTGCGTGAAGGAAATTTTGACTCTTATCTCACGGAGGCACTTGGAAATCGCTGCAATCTATCTGCTTGCTTCGGCACCGCCTTTGTATCAACAATGTTTTGGAAAAATTTCTTTAAATATAATAACTTTTCCTATCGTCTCCAAGGTCTAGATACTGGTGTCCTCATCGGCCAATTACTAGAAGTCTCTAAACAATTCGGCTATACATCTGGTGTATATTTTCAATTTCTTGATAGAGCCATTAATCATTTACTCGGACTATCGGAGCAAGAAGAAAGTGTGTATGCAGTTATCCCATTATCTAACCACCCTGCAGAAGAATGGTTTCATCCAAATAATACAGTCGCAAACGTTACTTCTTATGAACTCTCACAGCAGCTTCCTATTTTAGAGCATGAACATTTTGTTCGCTCAAAGAACTTTACTGATCACCCTCTAATAACAACAATGAATGCAGCATCTATGCTAGATTCAACTGAACAATTTCGAACTGTGACAGAAGAGGCAACTGTTCCACATCACACACAAACTTTGACACTCCCCAGAGTAGAGCGATTATCATACGATTTCGCAACAGCTTGTCAAAAACGTTATTCACCTGATTTAGATTTTGTCTTAAGGAAAATAAGCGATACGCAACTAGCTACTTTGCTTCAAGAAGCAACTCTTTCCTTTCCTTATCAAAATGATTTAGACGGAGCACATATAAAGAAAAAATCACGTGTCTCACTATACGGATGCTTTTATAACGTAGACGGTTTGCCAAATGGTGCCTATTCCTACGACAGTAATGCTCATACATTAGAAAAAATTCAATTAGGAGATCTCCGCTATCCTTTACAATCCGGTATGACAATGGACAATGTAAATCTCTTTCAAGTACCACTCTGTTTACATGTAATAGGAAATAAAGATTATTTAAAAAACGATTTAGGTTATAGAGGATATCGAATTCAACAAATGGAAGCTGGAATGCTCGTCCAAAAACTTGTCTTAGCAGCCTCAGCTATGGATATGGGAGGTCACCCGCTCTTAGGATTTGATGCAAACTTATGTGACAAACTGTATGAAACTGATACAAAAAGAAAAACGACCCTTATTCAAATTCCAGTTGGTCCCTATCGCCATCGCACTTGGTTAAAAGGATATTTGCATAGCTAAAAACACGCCCTGCGCTCAGTACACTGTGCTGGCAAAGGGCGTGTTTTTGAAGGGATTTTATATAAATCCATTTTGATTTTTCAACATGTAAATTGCTGCTACGAAAAACAAAAGGTACCTTACACTCGCTTTCTCCCTCTGTTTTCACTTGGCATGGGGCAGAAAAAGGATCTGACCGCTTCTATGCATGGCTGGATGCTCTCTCCTACCTAAAAAGAAGGGGTTTTGTCGTTTTTAATTTGGATTTATATAAGACCTGCTTTCACTACTAAATTACTTTAAAGATACTCTTAATCTGTCTTGCAAACAACCAATTCTTCGTTCCGCAGTTATCATTTAAACTATCTAGCATAATAGAATTCCCATTAGAGAACTTCAACTCTAATGTTGTATTTTTATCATTTGTTTTTAGGCTTATATCTGTAATATTCTCATACTTTAATTTTTCAACTTTAATATACTCTTCTTGCACCTGACCAATGACAACATGATCTTGGAAAAAGAAGAACACTTCCGCTTTTTTTCCAAAGCAAAATACATTTTTCGGGTAAATTAATGTAGCGTTATCAATCGCAATGCATAGTTCCTTTATTTCTTGGACAATTTCTCCAAAGTCCTCCTCATGTCTTGCGTTTGACTCTGCAATCCACTCTTCTACTGTTCTCATATTTATTGCCATTTCTTATCCTCCATCATCATTCATTACTAGCTTGTTTCTATCGTATTTTTATGTATGTAAAAAATAAATACTATATGAAAATATAATAGATACGTACTACATTTTTCAAGGACAAATATGATTTTATATATCTTTTTTATAATTCGGTGTTTTCGAAATAAAAAAATAGCACTTCTATAAGAAGTACTATTCCGCTCGCCGCGCTGCTTGTTGAACTGGATCCCAAACACTGTTATATGGCGGTGCATAACTTAAATCGACATCTTCTAAATCATGAATGCTCATTTTATGAAAGAGCGCCATTGCAATAACATCGATTCGTTTATCCACGCCTTCTTCTCCGATCACTTGTCCGCCTAATAGTTGTTTTGTATCAGAACGATACACTAATTTCACATAAAGCGGCGTTGCATTTGGATAATAGCCAGCCATACTGGTTGCATCTACTTTCACCGTTTTATATGGTATTTTCAATCCGCTTGCTTCTTTTTCACTTAAACCCGTTCTCGCTAAAGTGAGTCCCATAAATTTAATAATGCTCGTACCGAGAGTGCCTTTAAACGCTCTTCGTTTATCAACCATATTCAATCCTGCAAGACGCCCTTGCTTATTTGCAGTTGTACCGATTGGAATATGATCATGCGTTTCTTTTATGATGTGATAATGCGTTGCACAATCTCCTGCTGCATAGATATCTTCCACATTCGTTTGCATATAAGCATTTACTTCTATAGCCCCTTTTTTGTTCGTACGAATCGCTGTTCCGTTAACAAACTCTGTGTTTGGCTGCACGCCAACTGATACTAGAATGAGATCCGTTTTATACGTTCCTTTATCTGTTTCAACAAATTCAACTTTCTCTTTCCCCTTAAATGCTTTTACATTTTCATTTGTTAAAATTTCAATATTATATTTTGCTGCTTCTTCATGTATATATGCTGCCATATCGGCATCATAAATTGTGCCAATATGTTCATTTCGCTCAATCATTCGCACCTTTTTCCCAAGCTCTCCAAATGTTTCAGCCATTTCAAGACCAATTGCCCCGCCGCCAATAATGGTTACTTGCTCAACATTCTGTTCCTGTAAGGTCTCCAATATTCTATGGGCATCCGGAATTGTTTTTAAAAGATGAACACCTTGCAGGTTGTTTCCTTCCCAGTCCGGCATAACAGGTCTAACTCCTGTCGCAATTAGCAAGCGATCATATTTATATTGAAATGCCTCGTTTTCACTTGTATGTATACCATGCACAATTTTGTTTTCAGTATCAATTTTCGTTACTTCATGGTGTGTTTTCGCATCAATTCCATACTTATCACGAAATGTGCTAATGTCTCGTGCAATTAATTTTTCAGTAGCAGCAATCACACCGCTAATAACGTACGGAAGTCCACACTGCGCATATGAATATATTTCACCTTTTTCTAACGTTACAACTTTTGCTTCTTTATCATTTCTAACAATTTGCATAGCCGCACTCATGCCAGCTGCATCTCCGCCAATGATTACATAGTTCACAAAATCACTCCTTTGTACAGTCTCTATCGTTTACATTCTCCAGATTCACTGTAAATAAATCCTTTTTTCTATAAGTAGCTTATACAAAGTATATGTTTTCTCCCTTTTGTTTATAAATGAAACCACTTCGTCCAAATATAATAACGCATACCTTTGTATATACATTTTGATTTTCCAACATATAAGTCGCGGCTATACATACAAAAAGAGCCTTGCACTCATTTTCTCCCTTTATTTTCACTTGGCATGGGGCTCAAAAAGGCTCTGACCGCTTCTTTGCTTGGCCGGATCCTCTCTCACACCTAAAAAAGAATGGTTTTCTATCAGTTTTTCAATTTATATTCATATATTTTTAAACATCCTTTGAACACTATAGGTAAAGCGTCGTGTCCCATAAACCTAATTATTAATATGCTATAACAATCGCAATGGAAAGTAGGTGAAAAGAATCAATGTGCAGTAATTTTCTTATCTCTACTCCTGCTGAACCCAAAGTTGTCCAACCACTGGAACAAGAATTCAGTATTAGTGCAACACTTTACGGTGCACAGGCTTGGTCGGCTGATAGCGATACCTTTTTTCAAGAAATTTGGAAATCCACCCTGTTTGCATCCACCTCTCAGCCTGACGATGCTGTCTATCCACTTGGTATTCTAAAGATTATCAACCTCTCTTACGACACAATAACAGTTGTAACATCAAAAAAATTAAACAGTAGACTGGAGATTACAGTTCCACCGAATTCGGAAGCCATACTTTCTTCCAGTTCTTTAGCCGATGTCCAGGCTAGTACAACTGGCAGAGCAAGCAGAGTCAATTTTCTCTTTCATATCTTTTTTTCTCGCGAACCAGCTAGAACTTCCCTCATGCCATTACAGAAATAACAAAGAGGTAATCTTGCCTTTAAATTCTTCTATATTTTTCAACCGGAATAATGTAATCATTACCATGACACATAAAAGGATTTGTTACATGAAATACAAACACATAAAGTGAAACTTTAATCAGTGTGGGTTTTCTTCCCCCACTGATTATTAGCCCTCATCAATCGGGCTTTTACGGGCAGTTGGCCCCCCACCTATCTTCCTCGTTTCTCTCTAAATCTTGAGGTGGTGGTCTTACTGCCCGTTAATGCGGGATAAATAAAAAAAGTACATCACCATTATCGTTGATGTACCTTTCATTTCTACAACATAAAAAATGATAATGCCTACTCCTTTGTCTTCATAAGCTCAATATTATACGTCTCCACATCATTCAACTCTCCTGTATAATACGGATTTTCACGATACCACGACTGCTTTAAAAAGTATGATTGCATATCTTTCGTTTGAAAAACATGCCCATGCCGAGCATATATTTCATTTCTCGCGATCCGCAATTGTTCTTTTGTTAAAATGTTTAGCTCTGCGCTTGTTAACTTACGAATATGACTATCAGGAAAGAAAAATCCGTTATATACATATTTTGTTGTCACAGTTGATGGAGAAGAAGATGTTTCTTGTTTTTCAGGCTTCTTCTGAAACGAAAGTGTATAATATTGACTTGTTGATATATTTTCCACCTTTGTTTGTTCTTTTCCATTTGCACCTTCTTTTTCTAAATAAATAGAGACGCTTCCATCTGTAGCTACTGGTCCCCACTTAAACTCTTCCCCCACCAATGTCGTAATCGGTTTCTGGTTCGCATATAATGTTGCTCCCACTACATTTGTTTGAATGGTAATGTAGTGACCTTTTAACGATAAGTCAACTGTTACATTATTTTGATTTTGTTTCATAAGTACAACCTTTTCTTTACGCGTTAGCTTCACATAATCATTTTTAAACTCTGATTGAAACGTTTGAATACCTGGGAAAAATGGTCCATATTGCTTTTCAAACATTTTATCAGTTGTCTTATCTAACTCTTTTCCATTTATTTTTAACAACGCATCTTTTTCATTCGTAAGGAGCGTTGCATAATAGGTTTTTGCTTTCAATTTATATCGATCAAATAGAAAGAGGTATTTTCCATCCTTCGTTAATACAAAATCGACTTTTTCTACATCATTTTGCTTCTTCTTTTGCTGTTGTATAGAAGCTTTTAAATCATTAACATAGGACGGATATTCTTTTATATACGAAAACAACGGTCTTACACTCTCTTTATCTACTACAAATTGTGGGTCATCTGTTGTAACAATATCAATGAATTTTTCCGTATCTCTGTCTTGTAAAATCGTAACCATTCTATCAATTTGTGCTTCTGCAGAATAATACTTTGTTCCATACAGGTATGCGCCGCCAAAACCGACAATAAAAAGAATCACAAGCACAATCCATATTTTCTTCCCCTTGCTCATTTTCTTTCGTATCTGTGGTTCCTTTTCGTTCCCTACTCGCTGGTGCTCATCTCTTCTAGCCCCACACTTTTGACAAAATTGCACGTCATCCATTACCTGTGAACCGCATTTTGCACAAACGTTCATCCATTCATCCACCTTTTCATTAGAAGTTTGTTAAACCTCCAGTTAAGGTATCAAGTATTGTTTTTATATAGGACCAAAGCACAATCCAGCTCGCAATTGAAATCAAAATATTTGCGATAATAAGTGTATACACTGGATCTAATCCACCTCTGTCTAACTTTAATATGGAAACAATTGTGCAAATCGTCATCCCTGTTACAGCGAATCCTAAAAATAGTGGAGATAGGAAGCCTAACAAAAAGCTAAATAACAATGCAAGAATAAGTATAGCGACAACCGGTGTTGAAATTGTTCCCCATACCCCTAATGCTTCTAAAAAAGAAAAAGATGATTTCATGAGCTTTCCACTTACAAAAATTATACCCCCAACAAATAGAAATAAAATTAATAAAAATAAAAAGACCTTAGCTGATTCCCCGAAAAAAGAAGGCTGTTCTTCAGGTACAAATCCAGCCCTACTTATAATTCCAGTTGCAATTGCTGCCGTTGCACTCATCAACCGGTAAAACATACAAGCAAAAAAGAAACAAATAAGAACAAGACTTGTAATCCCATTCCTTACCTCAATATGTCCACTTTTCATAATTGCTGTTGGAGCTTTTAATGCATTCTTAAAAAACTGAATGTAATCACTTGCAAATTGCTTTGCTTGCTCTACCGTTTCATTCGAACGGTTTTCCTGTACAGGTGCTGGTTGGGACAACTGCTGTTCCCCCTGTTCTGCATGATGCTCTACAGCTTGCTCCATAAGTGAATGTCCACAATGACCACAGAATTTCGCTTCACTTGCATGCTCAGTTTTACACTCTGGACACATCATCCTACCATCTCCCTTGCATGTATCTTCTAAGCTGCTACAAATTCAATATATGTATAAGGACAGAAAACATGCCTACAAGAAAAAGCTATATATGCTATACATTTCCACCCTATCTATTCTAGTAATCTATTCACAAAGTGGTATGATAAACAGTAGTAAAATACATAGATTGGATGAAGAATATGGAACTAGCATACTCAATTTTTCATATATTCCTTAAAAGCTTAATACAATTTTTTTCATTACTTGGTGTTATCATTTTAGTTGGTTTTCTATTAGGATATTTAGAATCTCTTACACGAACGTATTGGACGAGGGCTTTTGGTAGAAAAGGCTTCCTTTTATCAGCTTGGATTGGTGTTCCTATTCATGAATTAGGACATGCGATTATGTGTGTCGTATTTAGGCATCAAATTGTGGCAATGCAGCTCTTTCCAACCAATACAAATAACGGTTATTTAGGTTATGTCAGGCATCAATATAATCAAAGAAGTATATATCAACGAATAGGAAATTTCTTCATCGGAATTGCTCCTATTTTCTCGGGAATGGCCGCCTTGATCCTTCTTATGTATTATTTCGTACCACAATCTTATTCGGTCTTTATACATGCTCTTGAAACAAATACTCAAACCGCTTCTATCAATATCGATATGTTACAAAATATTTTATTATCAGCCATTCTCTTATTAAAAAGTCTCTTTACAGTTAACAACTTATTTAATCCTTTGTTTTGGCTTTTTCTTTTTATCGCGATTTGTATCTCTGCACATATTGCCTTGAGCAAGCCGGATATAGAAGGTTCATTAGACGGTGTAATTACTATATTTATCGTTCTTTTCCTCTTCAATGCAATAGCAGGTCTATTTCATTATGATAGTAATCAACTAATAGGGAATGTAGTGAAATATAATATGTATGTACTTGCTTTCTCTAGTATTGCCATACTATTTTCATGTATCGCTGTATGTATCAGCTTTATTTTCTACAAAATTAAAACAGCTAGTTCGAGATGAACTAGCTGTTTTAATTAATTTTTGCTCTTATAGTTGCAATGCTCCACCGGAATCCGCGCATGTCCCTCTTCGTCTGTACACCAAGACTGCGACTGAAATGCGAGGAAAATGCCAACCCATTGCTGCTTTTTCTCAAAATGGATGAATAGGCCACCATCTTGCCATGTGCCATCATCCCCTTGCCACTTCTCCACATTTCCTTGATTCATATGAATATCATGTATCCCATTACCAGGTTTAAAATGAAAATATCGATCAGGTGTATCATTTTCTGGACCCCATCGTTCTCCAAATGCATAAATAATTGCCTTTTCCTCTATCGCTCGTTTTATATAGTGTTCTATTTTTTCATTTAAATCGTTGTCAGCTCCCGATTTTTCTGGCGGCAAAGGAATCATCTGTTTTGACTCAAATAAATTTCCCCGCACATAATCTAAAGCCACCTTTGGTTCATTATTTTTCACTTCTGTAAAACCAAAAGGTAATGTCGGTAAAATCGTAATAGCTTCTGATTTAATATTTTCACTTGCAAAATATAATACTTCTGATGGATAGCTCTGCGATTTCACATTAATTGCAATCCGGTAATCTACTCCCGATTCATCTTGCAAATGAACTTGATAATGAGGTGTTTTCCCTTTTCCAATCATAGATTGTAGTGCGGTACCTTTTAAAACGCCATAGTTTTTTAAGGGCATGGGATCATCTCCTCTTCATGTAATGGAAACACTTGTTCTTTTATAAATTATCCACTAACAAACAAAAATCCTCCTAAAGTAGAGGATTTCATCAAATATTTCATCGCAATACATACCAACCTGCAACTTCCACCACCACAATTAACACCGCTCCAAAAATCATAAGCGTTGTCTTCTTTAGTAGTTCATTCTCACGAAATGGAATATTACATAAATAGGCCCCAAGCGTAATCCGTGACGGGCAAGCAATTGTCGCTACGGATGATGCTGTATTTTGCAAAGTCGTAACATATTGCCACGGAAGTCCTACATTCTGCGCCGTTTGCATTTGTAGTTTAATAAACATCGCATTTGATCCTGCGTTACTTCCCGTTAAAAAACCACCAATTGCACCGATGAACGGGGCAACGAAGACAAATAATGTTCCAAATGTACTTCCTGCTGCTTCTGCTAATAATGTATGCATACCCGCGGCACCCATCAATTCTGAAATAGCAATGAACATTGTCGTTGTAATCGCAAACGGTATCCATTGTTTAATCGTTTGCGATAAAGACTGTTTTATAATAGAAGAAGGAATACGGAAAAAAACGATGGTAAATAAACATGTAATCCCAAGCCAAAATCCCGGTGAATATAATAACGCTAGTTTGTAAGAATACGATGGTAAATCAAGAATCGCGTAAGATTGTAGCATATTATGTAACGACGGAATGAGACGAGAAAGTAAAATACAAACTGTTAAAAATAAATAAGGGCTTATAATTTTCACGATAGAAACTTCTCGCTGCGTCGTGGCAGCATGCTCCGATAAAAACCCCTTTCCTTGCCTCGCTGTCATCTTAATGATAAGAAAGCCAAATGTAATCGTTACGATGGAACTTAAAATCCCGGCTAGTTCAACGCTTACGTATGCATTAGACAGATAGATTGATATAGAAAATAAGAGAAAAAAACCGAACCCTTCCTTCCATTTTTCCTTCACCGCTTGCCAACCACCAACTACATACAAAGAAAGTAAGACAAAGTATGCAAAAAAAGGAATACTGAGTAATGCTGTACTAGATCCTAAGTTTACTAATGGCATATTGATAAGCTGCGATCCAATAATTGTCCCTGTTGCCATCGCACCCCAGGAACTCGCCAATAAACCGATAAACGATAACAAGACTGCTTGGAACGGTTTATAACCAAGCGAAAGAAAAATAGGAGCTGCCACCATAAAACCAATTCCAAATCCGCTCACTGATTCGATAAGTGGACAAATTCCAAAGCACATTAAGAGCATTTGTAATAATCGATCATGTGTAACTTGTTCGATAAAACGTGCAACTTGATCGATATACCCCATTTTGTTCATGAGGTGAAATAAAAGAATACCAAAAAACAGAACATACCCTACAATAAAACAAATTAACCCGCCCTTAATTGTTGCATGCATGACCTCTCCCATTTGCAGTCGAAACATTGGCGTTAGTAAAACGATTCCAGTACATACAACATAAGAAATCAGCGAGGCTTTCAGCGATGTTTGCTTAAATACAAATAAACAAATGAAAATCATCATAATTGGAATAAGGGCTAACCATACAGCCATACCATCATCTCGTTTCTTATAAGATACAATTGTAACTATTATATAATAGATGTCAGAATATTCAATTCGTTTTATAACAGTTTTTCACTATTCTTTATCAAGTGAATGATCGAAAAAACGATACACTACAAGAAATACTATATTCCTCAAAAGGGGTTATAGATATGAACAAAGGACAATTTTGGCAGCTGATTTCAGAAATGAATCAAAAAGAGGAAACGAGCGAATGGCTGGTGGAACACTTAACTTCTCAGCCCACGGGCGAAATTGCAGATTATGAAATCCATTTCCAAACTGCTCTTAAAAGAAACGGGAGATACAGAATGGGACGACGATATTTGGGATACATTTGATTCCTTATTAGATGAAAAGGGACATGATTCATCTATGCCTGAAATTGAGTTCGATTGGGAAGAAGACGATGAAGAAGGATTAGCAAAACGTTTTGGTGAAAATCCTTTATTATATTAACTGAATAAATTCAAAATACTCGTATATGAAATGGTATAATTTACATAATGAATTCCATTTTATAAAGTGAAACTTTAATCAGTGGGGATTTTTTGTCTAAAAGAAAAAGAAGATTTTCAAAGAGGCTGAGCATAAATCAAATTTTGACTTATCTCTCAACCTCATAATATCTTTATGCTTATTGTGCCACGGCTTGTTTGTTTTTTTTCATAGTTCTCATGGATTCAGCTACTTTAACCATCATGGAACATTCTACTCTCTTACGGAAGATGTCACAGCTAAAATCGTAGATTCCATTGATGGAGCCGGTTGCATGCAATGCGTTGGCAGGGCAACCACCACTGCAGTAAAGTTTCGCCCAGCAGTCCTGACATTCTGGCTTCGAGTAGCAACTGCTCTCTTTAAATTGACATTGCATCTCTTGTTTTGTAATCCCATCCCAAATGTTTCCCATACTGTATTCGTTATCCCCGATGAACTGGTGGCAAGGAAAAATCTCGCCCCATGGTGTGACAGCGAAATATTCGGTTCCTGAGCCGCAGCCAGAAATTCTCTTTTGGATGCAAGGGCCTTCTGAGAGATCAAGCATGTAATGGTAGAAAGTGAATCCATTACCTTCTTCCTCACGCTTTAGCATTTCCTTGGCGAGAATTTCGTACTGGTTATAAATATCTGGAAGGTCCTTTTCGGTGAGTGCATATGGTTCCCGTGGATTACAGATGACCGGTTCCATCGAGAGCTTGTCAAAACCAAGATCTGCGATATGAAAAATGTCATTGGTGAAGTCAACGTTGTTATGAGTATAGGTTCCACGCACATAGTATTCTTTATCTCCACGGCTTTTGACGAATTCTTGGAACTTCGGAACGATATACTCATAGCTCCCCTTTCCAGTTACCGTTTTACGAAGGTGATCGTGGACTTCTTTTCTTCCATCAAGACTCAATACGACATTGTACATTTCTTTATTCAAAAAATCAGTGATTTCATCGTTTAGTAACATGCCATTTGTAGTAAAGGTGAAGCGAAACGTTTTTTTGTACTCTTTTTCTTTACTTCTTGCGTAAGCGACAATCTGTTTTACAACTTTCCAGGCCATGAGCGGCTCTCCCCCGAAGAAATCGATGTCGAGGTTTCGGTGATGACCGGAGTTTTCCAATAGGTAATCGATAGCTCTTTTGCCAACCTCATAACTCATAATCGCTCTGCTTCCATTGTATTTTCCTTGGCTGGCGAAGCAGTATTCGCATGATAAGTTACATGTATGTGCAACATTGAGGCAGAGGGCCTTTACATAAGTTTGGCGGTTTCTTAAATCAATTGAGAGACTCTTATATTCATCCTCAGTAAAGAGTTCCCCATCATTTTTTAGCTCTTCGATATCTGCAATGGTTTCTCGAATGTCTTTCTCAGAGATATCGGAATCATATACGTATTTTTCTAGCATCATTGTTATGATTTCTTCTGCAGCAGTAGTCTCATAAAGCGTGATGATTTCATAAGCGAGGTCGTCAACAACATGTACTGATCCACTGTAGGTATCGAGTACGATGTTGTATCCGTTTAATTTATATTGATGAATCATATTTAATAATCAAACTCCTTTTATCTATAAAGTAAAACTTCCGTTAATGGGGTTTTTACTTCTTGTTCATGCGGGATAAAAATGGCCGCCCATCTGGGAAACAGTTGGGCGGTACGTTTCTCATTTTCTATCTGTTCATTATGTTTTCACATTTTTGATTTGCAACTCCGCAAGATGTCTTGCAAGCTGATTGGCAAGATGTTTGACATGCGCCACACCCACCATGTTTTACTGTATCTGTCAGTTTACGAGTACTTAGTGTTACGATTCTTTTCATAACGTATAACTCCTTTTAAAAAAATTTTTAAGAAACAAACTCAACATTTGTGAATGTTTTCACATTAAAAACTACAATTTGTGAAATACTTCACATTAATTCCAGTAATAATTTTAACAACACCTTTGGTTTACGTCAATCATTCTTGATATTTTCATGTCAGTTGGGGAATCAACTGACCGTAAAAGCCAATTCGCTCAACTAATAATTAGTGGGAGATGAAGAATCCCCCACTAATTTGCAAGGTCTTAATGGCTTGAAACTTGCTCATATAATATAGAGGCCCCTTAACAGGCAGCCTCTTCTTCTTATTTCACTGCAGCAATCAGTTCACAAATTTCCTCTTCTTTTTCTGTTTCTAAAAGCTCAATTACCTTACTTCCCACAACCACTCCATCACATAACGTAATCATTTCCTCAATTTGCTCAGTCGTTGAGATTCCAAATCCAGCAACTACTGGAAGATGTACATGTGCTTTTACCTTTTCTAAGTAGCTATGAATTTCTTGCTTAAAGTCACGTCTAACCCCAGTGACCCCCGCTACCGTTACCGCATAAACAAACCCTTGTGACTCCCTCGTAATCTTTTCAATTCGTTCGATTGGACTCGTTACTGTTACAAGCGGAATAAGTGCGATATGCGCATCACGAAGGAGCGATGCGATAATATCTTGTTCTTCATATGGCAAGTCTGGAACAATAATTCCATCTACACCAGCTTCAAGACAACTTCCGATAAAACGTTCTTTACCAAATGCTAAAATAGGATTCAAGTATGTCATAAGTACGAATGGAATATTTACTTCTTGTCTGACTTCCGCTAGTGCCTGAAAGATTCCTCCGAGCGTTGTTCCACTGTCTAATGCTCGTTTTCCTGCTCTTTGAATTGTAGGTCCATCTGCAACTGGATCAGAAAAAGGAATACCAATTTCAACAATGCTCGCTCCTGCTTCATCTAGAAAATGAATTTGCTCTTTTAACTTCTCTAGACCTCCATCTCCTCCCATTACATAAGGAATAAATGCTTTTTTTCCATTTTGAAACGCTGCTGTAATTCTTTCTACTCCCATCGTTTACACCTCTTCCATATAACGTTTTATACTTTCAACATCTTTATCACCGCGGCCCGATAAACAAATGACAAGTCCTTCATCTTGCTTCATTGTAGGCGCAAGTTTTAATGCATACGCCACTGCGTGTGAACTTTCTAATGCCGGGATAATTCCTTCTTTTTTCGTTAGTAACTGGAATGCAGCTAGCGCTTCGTCATCTGTAATTGAGTTGTAAGAGACACGGCCAATATCTTTTAGCAGACTATGTTCTGGCCCAACTCCTGGATAGTCTAGCCCTGCTGAAATAGAGTGCGCTTCCTGAATTTGTCCTTCTTCATTTTGAAGGAGATACATCATCGAACCATGAAGAACGCCAACGCTTCCTTTTGTTAATGTTGCTGCGTGCTTCTCTGTATGAATCCCTTTTCCTGCTGCTTCTACGCCGTAAAGAGCAACTTCTTTATCATGTACAAACGGATAAAACATTCCCATTGCATTACTTCCACCGCCGATGCAAGCAACAACTGCTTCTGGTAATTTCCCTTCTAGCGCTTCATATTGTCTCTTCGTTTCTTTCCCGATTACACTTTGGAAATCACGTACAATTTGCGGGAATGGATGCGGTCCAAGAACAGATCCCATAATATAGTGCGTATCGTGCACATGTGCAACCCAGTAACGAAGCGCCTCGTTTACTGCATCTTTTAATGTTCCACTACCTGCTGCGACACTTTCCACTTTCGCTCCTAATAGTTCCATTCTGAAGACGTTTAACTTTTGTCGTTTTACATCTTCTTCTCCCATGAAAATGACGCACTCTAAACCGAGTAAGGCGCATACCGTCGCCGTTGCAACCCCGTGCTGTCCAGCTCCTGTTTCAGCTACAACCTTTTTCTTACCCATTCGTACTGCAAGAAGCGCTTGCCCAATTGTATTGTTAATTTTGTGTGCTCCGGTATGATTTAAATCTTCACGCTTTAAATAAATCTTCGCCCCTCCGCAATACTTTGTCAGATTCTCCGTAAAATAAAGCGGTGTTTCTCTTCCGACGTACGTTTGTAAATAATGCTCTAATTCTTGTTGAAATGCTTCATCTTGCATCGCTTCTTTATACGCTTCTTCTAATTCTAAAACAGATTGCATAAGTGTTTCTGGAACGTAACGTCCTCCGTATATACCGTAGTGACCTTTTTCATCTGGATATGCATATTGCATGTTTAACACTCCTTCGCTTTTCTAATAAATTGTTTTATTTTTTCGCTATCTTTCTTTCCATCCGTTTCTACTCCGCTGCTGACATCTACCATATATGGCTTAACAGTTTCAATTGCTTCTTTAATGTTTTCAATGTGTAATCCACCAGCTAAAATACACTTTTTACGAATTTCATTTGGCATATCATCTAGCAACTTCCATGAAAATATTTTCCCATTTCCACCATGAAACTTTTCTTTCGGGCTATCAAATAAGAGAAAATCAGCTTCATAGTCTGGTGATTGCTCTATATCTTCGCTCGAATGTACACCAACTGCTTTTATAGACGGAATATTCAATCTTCCGATATGATGATTTCCTTCATCCCCATGCAGTTGTACATGTGTTAAACCACAATCATTTACAATTTTCTGAATGACCTCTACCGATTCATTTACAAAAACACCAACTTTCATTACATCAGCTGGAAGCTCATCAATAATCTGTTTTGCTCTTTCAGGTGTAATTTCCCTTTTGCTTTTCGCAAATACAAATCCAATAGCATCTGCGCCGTATTCACACGCTTTCTTTGCTGTTTCTACATCGATAATGCCGCAAATCTTTACTTTCACGTTGTCACCTTCAGTGATTGAAAGAAGTCTCTTACAGAAGGTGCAGTCATCAGCGCTTCCCCAACAAGAATTCCTTTTGCACCTGCCTGCTTCACACGTACGATATCTTCTTCCGTATGAATACCACTCTCACTAATCCAAAGCATATTTTCTTCATTCAATCGTTTCCCTAGATTTTCTGTCGTACTCAAATCCACTTCAAATGTTTTCAAATTCCGATTGTTTATTCCAATCACATGAGGATTTAATGCTAGTGCTACCTCTAATTCTGTCTCATTGTGAACTTCTACAATTGCCTCTAATCCTACTTTTTGCACGTATGCATATAACTCTCGTAGTTTTTCTTCTGATAGTGCAGCAACGATAAGTAAAATGAGATCCGCTCCAGCTTCATATGCCCGATCAATTTGAATTGTATCGATAATAAAATCTTTACATAGAAGCGGAATATTACTATTTGCTCGTGCTGTTTCTAAATCTTGAAAAGATCCTTTAAAAAACTGTTCATCCGTTAAAACAGAAACTGCTCCGGCGCCACACTCTTCATACATTTTTACTTGCTTTGGTACATCTACATGTAAATGAATATCACCTTTAGATGGAGAAGCTCGCTTCACTTCAGCAATGACTGTGAAGTTTTGCAGTGCTTCTACAAGAGAGTGTGACTTCCGTTGTTTCTTCACCGGCGTATATGTTTTATACAACGCTTCTACCTCTTTTTTCTTCTGCTGAACAATCTTTTCTAAAATGGTTTCCATTTAATTCACCCTCTCTAATCTTTTATTACTTGCACTAATTAATAGATTCAATTTCGATAACGCTTTTCCAGAATCAATACTTTGAGCTGCAATATGAATGCCTTCTTCAATTGTCCCTGCTTTTCCATTTGCAAAAAGTGCAAGACCTGCATTGAGTAGAACCGTATCACGGTATACACTCTTTTCCCCCTCTAGTACTTGCAGTGTAATATTCGCATTTTCTTTTGCATTTCCACCTCGGATTTCTTCATTGCTCACACGAGAAAATCCATATTCTTCTGGAATAATACTCTCTTCTATAATTTTGTTATCCTTTAAAATCACTACATGATTTTCCCCTTGCAGAGATGCTTCATCTAAAAATCCGCTCCCATTTACAACAAGCGCTTGTTTTCTACCAAGCTTTTGCAATACCTCTGCTACAGGCATTAGCATATCTCGTTTGTATATGCCAACAAACTGCGTTTCTAAATCAATCGGATTTGTAAGAGGACCAATTAGATTAAAAATGGTCGGTACATTTAGCTCTTTTCTTATTTTCATAATGCGTTTAAGTGCTGGATGCATAGCTGGTGCAAACAGAAATGCGATACCAACCTTTTCTAATAAGTAGTCAATTTCTCTTGGCGTACATGCAATATTGACACCAAGTTCTTCTAATAAATCCGCACTCCCTGTTTTACTAGAAACCGCGCGATTCCCATGTTTCGCCACCTTCACACCAGCCCCGGCAAGTACGAAAGCAGATGTTGTACTAATGTTGAATGTTTGTGCACCGTCTCCGCCCGTCCCGCAATTATCCATTGCTCCTTTTATATGACTTGCAAATGGTAATGCCTTTTCCCGAAGAGCACGAACGAGGCCATATATTTCATCAGAAGTTTCACCCTTTGCCTTTAACAATGCTAAAAAAGCTGCAATTTCACTTTCTAATATATCTTCACTTAAGAGCACAAGGCCTGCTTCATACATTTCCTGTTCCGTTAAGTTCTGTCCATCTACTAATTTCCGAAGATAACTATTCATACTCGCTCCTCCTCTTTCACACTGGATAAAAATGCACGGATTAATTTTCCGCCCTCTTCAGTCGCAATTGACTCTGGATGAAACTGCAATCCGAAGAGTGGATAATAGTTATGGCGAACTGCCATGATTTCCCCATCATCCATCGCTGTTGCTAATACATCAAAACATTTTGGAATCGTATGCTTCGCCGCTACGAGTGAATGGTAGCGCATCGCAGTTAACGGTTGCGTGACATATGAAAATATCGATGTGCCATTATGCTTTACACGTGATGTTTTCCCATGTTTTATATGCTCTGCTCTTACAATTTCCCCGCCAAATGCTGAAACAATCGCTTGGTGTCCAAGGCAAATGCCAAGGATCGGAATTTGTTTGTAAAAATGTTGAATCACCTGGGTGCAAATCCCTGCATCCTCTGGTTTTCCTGGTCCTGGTGAAAGAATAATTGCTTTTGGCTTCATTTCTTCGAGTTCTTGAATCGTCACTTTATCATTTCGCAGTACAACAATCTCTTCCTCATATGCCCCTAACAATTGATACAAGTTATAAGTGAATGAATCATAGTTATCGATGAGTACAATCATTTCATTACCTCCAAAAGCGCCTTCGCTTTATTTAATGTCTCTTCATATTCAGCAATTGGATCTGAATCATAGACAATACCTGCTCCCGCCTGCACATATGCTGTCTGGTCTTTTACAACCATTGTGCGAATCGCAAGCGCCATATCAAGGTTTCCAGAAAAAGCTATATATCCTACTGCTCCGGCGTATACATTTCTTTTTTCCGTTTCTAATCCGTTTATAATTTTCATCGCCCTAATTTTCGGTGCCCCGGATACAGTGCCAGCCGGCAAACAGTAGGCTAGTGCATCAAAACAATCCATTTGTTTTCGCAATGTTCCGGAAACTTCAGATACAATATGCATGACATGTGAGTACTTTTCTACTTTCATATACTTATCGAGCCCAACAGAACCGACTTCGCTCACCCGCCCGATATCATTTCTTCCTAAATCTACAAGCATCATATGTTCTGCACGCTCTTTCTCATTTGCTAAGAGCTCTTTTGCTATCTCTTCATCTTCCTGCTTTGTTTTTCCGCGTGGCCTTGTTCCTGCGATTGGATTTGTCATCACTTTTTCATTTCGTACAGAAAGTAAACTTTCTGGTGAGGAACCAAGTACAACATAATCTTGGAAATCAATATAAAACATATACGGTGATGGATTTGCAATCCGAAGTTTTCGATATAATGCAAATGAATCGCCTATAAATTCACTTTGCAATCGCTGAGATAATACAACTTGAAAAATATCACCAGCTCGAATGTATTCTTTTGCCTTCTCCACCATTTCGCAAAACTTTTCTTCTGTTATAGAAGAAGTAAAGGATAGAGAAGGCTGTATTTCTTTCACTTGTTCTTCTCCATGTAAGACATCTTGTTTATATGCCTGCAATCTCTCGTGAACTTCTTCAAAAGAGTCCGTATCTTCTCCCCTGCATACATATACAAACGATAGTTTCTGACGTAAATGGTCGTATACAATAAACTCTCGGTACAGTA
This sequence comes from Bacillus pseudomycoides DSM 12442, assembly GCF_000161455.1. Lineage (GTDB taxonomy): Bacteria > Bacillota > Bacilli > Bacillales > Bacillaceae_G > Bacillus_A > Bacillus_A pseudomycoides. The sequence goes on along the minus strand of NZ_CM000745.1, from coordinate 1,124,394 downwards.
ATACATGAACTTCCGGAATATCGACCGGATCAAACAGTTCTTCCCCAATGTCTTCATATTGCCGAATGACATCATAACCAATATATCCAACTGCTCCTCCGCAAAATGGAAATGGGCTTTCTACCTCTGATGGCGCAAGGGCTTTTTCCAATGCTTGTAATACATTTTCTTCTATCTGCTTCGTTCTACCATTTATCGTAATCTCTACCGCCGCGCCACTACTTTTGATTTCTCCGTATGGATCACATCCTAAATAAGAATAACGTCCCTTATCTTGATGAAGCTGCGAGCTTTCGAGTAAAAATTTTTTCTCACCTTTCATCTGGCGATATAAAGCAATTGGCGTTACACTATCTCCTTCTTCTTCATCAATTACCAAAAATGATTTTCCTTGTCTCTTTTGCATATTAAATTGTTCTTTCGTTATCATGTCTGTCACCTCACTATTGAAAATAAAAAAAGTCCTCTGCATATCGGAATATGCAGAGGACGATAAATTTACCGTGGTACCACCTCTTATTGGATGCAGAAGCATCCCTCTTTATTCAGGTACAAATATATACCTTATCCTTGTAACGGCGGAACCCGGGTTGCCTACTTATTTAGAATCTGTTCAGCATACCTCTCGTAAGCCCATTCCGCATATGGCACCGCACCGGGCTCCCACCTATCCCCGGCTCTCTGGAACGTCTCCAATATACGTACTCTTCTTACTTAAACGATTTAGTTTATTCAGTTCATTTATTTTTATACACAAAAAGGGAGTACTCATCCTATAGAAAGGACGGGTACTCCCGTGGTGCCACCTTAATTCGTTACAAATGTAACGCACTTTGCCGTATCCAAAATGAATACGTGTCTCTTGTATCGATGAGATCATGTCGCCAAAGCCTACTTCTTTCGGTTCGGTTTGGAAGCTCCGAAGGCCATTCCATATTAATTCCATACTGATTCGCACCAACCATCAGCTCTCTGACATGTTCATAATACGTACTCTTCTTCATCAACGCTTGCATTTTTTAAGTTGAAATCATTATATGCCGTTCCTTTTTCATAAGTCAATACTTTTTAAAAATTTTTATTTATTTCTCAGCTCAATATTATATTGACAAAACAACCTATTTCTATGTAAATATAATAAATACCCTATTAAAATTAAGGTTTTTTGTCAGAAAATTATATATTCGAAAAATGAACCAATGTCAAAAAACGCTTACATTTCAGAAAATTCGTATTTGTATATGGATTTTCTGAAATAATCATGATAGATTATAATTATGCAAAGTTCATCAAAAGACATTACAAAAGGAAGGGGAACTACATGAGTACGCAGATGTTAATTTTAATTTCTATCTCTATCTACATGCTCGGGATGCTAGTCATTGGCTATTTTGCCTATAAACAAACATCCAACTTAACAGATTATATGCTTGGCGGGCGTACACTAGGCCCCGCAGTAACAGCATTAAGTGCGGGAGCAGCTGATATGAGCGGCTGGCTGTTAATGGGATTACCCGGTGCAATGTTTAGCGTTGGATTAAGTAGTAGCTGGATTGCGATTGGCCTAACACTTGGCGCATACGCAAACTGGATCTATGTCGCTCCTCGCTTACGTACCTACTCAGAAATTGCAAACAATTCTATTACTATTCCAGAATTTTTAGAGCATCGTTTCCATGATGCATCTCATATGCTACGTCTTGTTTCTGGACTTGTTATTATGATCTTTTTCACATTTTATGTAGCTTCAGGATTCGTCTCAGGTGCTGTATTATTCGAAAATTCATTTGGCTTAAATTATCATGTTGGACTACTTATTGTTGGAAGCGTTGTTGTAGCTTACACATTATTTGGTGGCTTCTTAGCTGTAAGTTGGACAGACTTCGTTCAAGGAATCATCATGGTAGTTGCTCTTATCCTTGTTCCGGTCGTAACAATTATGAATGTAAACGGCATTGGACCAGCATTTGATACAATTAAATCTATTGACCCAGCGCTATTAGATATTTTTAAAGGAACATCCGTATTAGGTATTATTTCATTATTCGCCTGGGGTCTTGGTTATGCTGGACAACCTCATATTATCGTGCGCTTTATGGCCATCTCTTCTGTCAAAGAAATCAAAAGCGCACGCCGAATCGGTATGAGCTGGATGATTTTCTCTGTAGTAGGAGCTATGTTTACTGGTCTTATCGGTATCGCTTACTATTCAAAAGCGGGATTAAAGCTCTCTGACCCAGAAACAATTTTCGTTGAACTAGGTAACATTTTATTCCATCCATTAATTACTGGATTTTTATTAGCAGCTATTTTAGCGGCTATTATGAGTACAATCTCTTCTCAGCTTCTTGTTACATCAAGTGCAGTAACGGAAGATATATATCGAACATTCTTTAAACGTTCTGCATCTGATCGTGAGCTTGTATTTGTTGGTCGTATGGCCGTTCTTGTTATCGCACTTATTGGTTGTGGATTAGCATTTAAACAAAACGACACAATCCTAGCGCTTGTTGGCTATGCTTGGGCTGGATTTGGTTCTTCATTTGGTCCTGTCGTTTTACTAAGCTTATACTGGAAACGTATGACAAAATGGGGCGCGTTAGCTGGAATGATCGCTGGTGCTGCAACTGTTATCACGTGGACACAATTTAAGTTTTTAAAAGATTTCCTATATGAAATGATTCCAGGTTTCACAGCAAGCTTACTAGCAATTGTTATCGTTAGTTTACTAACAAAGCCTTCAAAAGAAGTCGAAAAGCAGTTCGAGGAATTTGAGAAAACTGCATAATATTTTTTAAAAAAGGAACCTCCGCTTTCATCATAAAAGCGGAGGTTCCTTTTTTTATTCATTGTTCGACAATTCTCTCCTTGAAATTAACAATTTCTTTATATTTCGTTAAATCTACCATAACACTACTTCGTTATAGTATGAGTATCAACACTTATACAGAAAGGAGACTTTAGAATAATGGCATCACTACAACACCAAAATTCAAAAAAGCTATCACTTATTACAAATTCTTCTTGTCCAAACATACAGTCAAAACCTCAAATTTCACTCGCTCCTTCTGTTGTATCTGTAATTGGTGTGCATATACAAAAAAACAAATTAAAAATAAAAGTAGAACAAAGCGCAGAATTATCAGCTTTCGTTCTCCCAGTTCAAGCAACAAATCAAGGGCTTATATGGACAAATATGAATCCTGACGTCATAACAGTCCATGCAGATGATGACAAAGCAATCATAACTGGAAGAAACCCTGGACGAGCTGTCATAATTGTAACAACTGCTGAAGGGAAATTTCGAGATTTATGTGTTGTTCATGTTCAGCCTTATATGACAAATCCGAATTGAACTCGCCCCCACTTTATTAAAGTGGGGGCGTTCAATTTTATTTAGTCTTGTGATTTAAAATAATCATGTGCCTTCTCTGCTAACATTTTACGTTCCTCTGGCTTTTGGAGATACTCTAGAACTGTCTCCGCAATCTTTTCATGGGGGACAAAAACAATTCCCGGCCACTCTACTTCATCTTCAGGGCTACTAGATTCAGAAATAATAAATTTATGATTCGCGACAGCGTGAGAAACTCTCGGTGTTTCAAGAATACCAGTTAAGTAGTAGTGTATGTTTAAAATAATTTTGGATCTTACTATAAGTTCATTTCTAAGAATTCCCCATACATTGCTTTTAAAAATAATATTTAAATCTGGTGCAAGCTTTTTTAACTGATCAAAAACTGCTTGACGGCGTCCATTCATAGCACCGATAAACAATACATCAATATCTTCAGAGATAGGCTTTATAAAAGTATCTGTTTTAATTTTTAAAGTAGGAGCATACTTCATTTTGACACGTTTCACTTCTTTTCCTAATTCTTTCTTTTTCAACCAAGCAATATTTTGAGGACTGTAATCCCACACTATCCTGTTTTTTAATATATTACGATAAATAATATTATCATACGGACACCCATCATATAGCTGCTCTAAATTATAAATAATCACATCTTCTGGAATCTTAACAGGAGTATGGACATATGAATGTGCACCAAAAACTATTGTATTATTCGCGTTTGTTAATAATGTTTCTGATATAATTGCCGTTTTCCCCTGCTGTTCTAACTTCCACTTTAAAGCTCTAGCAACATCTATAAAACTTCCATATGTATATGGCCATATGTAAAGACAATAGTCATAATAACTGTTGAAATACGCTTCAAATGCTTCCACATTATTTTGGTAAAGAACTACTTCAGGATGCTCAGCCAGAAGTTTATCGGCATATTTTTTCCCAACCTTATACAATCCCGCATAGTACGCTGATATACATTTTTTCAGCTCAACAGCCTCTCTTTGACTCGGTGACAACTCCATTTCAAGAAGAATACCTGCAAGCAAAAAGGCTTTCAAATGATCTCGATCATAATAATATTCTAATGCAGGTAATAGTTCATTGGGTGTATTACCATGTACTGAAGCTCCTAGTTCAACAGCCCATCTAATTAATTCCATTTTCTTTCCGCTCTCCCTTCTGAGAACAAATTACATAAATTTCACATAAAAGACAAATATGATTCCTTTTACTATTTATGAAAATTCCGTTTTAGTTATTCGACTTTTCATACAATTAATATAAGTATCAACTTCACATCCCATATAGCCAGTAAATATTAAGTTTTAATATCAAAATATAAAGTGAAACTTTAATCAGTGGGAAGTCTTCATCCCCCGCCTCTCTTCCTCGTTTTCCCCTGTATCTTGAGGGAATAAAAATAAGAGTGGCCCTTGAGACCACTCTTATCAATCGTTCATTATATGATTTTCTACTTCAATTTGCGGATGAATGCTTTTTAGCAAAGAAACAAATTTCCACTTATCTTTCGGTGAGACAAGGGCTGTTTCAAATTGAGAACCATAAAGTATTTCAAGTCTATCAAAAGACAGTGCCGGAGCTGCTAGGATTTCTCCTAGCAGCTTACTAACTATCTATAAATACACTACAGCTCTTGCGTAACTGCTGCGCTGTGTGCTGGTTCTTTCTGCACGCGCTTTTGCTGCTGCAACAAGAAAATAAATACACCGAACAATACGAGAATACTTCCGATAATTTGCATCATATTTAACTTCTCACCAAGCAAGAAAAACGCAAGTACCGATGCTCCAACAGGCTCTCCTAAAATACTCATTGAAATCGTTGTGGCATTCACATAATTTAATAGCCAGTTATTAATCATATGTGAAGCGGTTGGTACAATCGCAAGCAAACTGAAAATCCACCAGTCCCACGTAGAATATCCTGTAAACGGCACACTCATGATTACGTTATAAATAGCGATAAATATTCCCGCAAATACAAACACGGTAAAGCTATAAATCCAGTGTGAAACTTTTTTTACCGTTGTTTGCCCAATGAATAAATAACCAACAACTGCAATTACACTTAAAAAGGATAAAATATCCCCGAATATCGCTGCTCTGCTTAACCCTAAATCTCCCCATCCAATGCACATTACACCAAGGATAGCAATCCCCATTGTGGCAATGGCTGAATACGTCGTTCTTTCTTTAAACAGAAAAAAACCTCCAACTAATGATACGATTGGCTGAAGCGCTAAAATGATAGTCGAACTAGCAACAGTTGTAAACTTTAAAGATGCAAACCATAAAAGGAAATGCAGTGCTAAAAAGAATCCTGATCCTATTAAAAAACACCAATCTCGCGTTTGAATTCTGCGAAATTCTTCGCGTTTTTTCCAAACAATCGGAAGCATAAAGATTACAATAATCCATAATCGATACATGCTTAAAATTGAAAATGGTGCTGAGGACATCTTAACGAAAACAGCTGCAAATGAAATAGCTATAATGGAAACTGCTAATGGTAGTGCAATTGATTTTTCTTGTTTCAAAGTTGCTTTACCCCTCTCTCTTTAAAAATCCCCACTTCATTATATATAAACCCAATTTAATCTTTCAACATATAAATCATTGCTACGAAAAACAGAAGGTGACCTGCACTCACTTCCTCTCTTTATTTTCCCTTCGCATGGGGCAGGAAAAGGATTTGACCGCTTCTATCCATGGCGGATTCTCTCTTCCACCTAAAGATTAGGTTTTATATCGATTTTTCTTTTATTATATAAATACTAATTTTTTAGATTCTTCTTACCATTATGGTAAAATAGAAAATGAGAAGCACAGTAGTAGATGCATCCTTACATCTTCACTACCTGCGCTACCCTCACAGGGCAACTACAGCATATTTTTATTTAGGGGGATCATATATGAATCAAGCAACAGGGAGAATAGAAGAACTTTCATTTTACAGTACATCACTTCAAGAAGAGATTACACTTCTCGTCTATTTACCAGCTAATTACACGCCGCTGCACAAACACACCGTTGTAATTGCACAGGACGGGAGAGATTATTTTCAGCTTGGTAAAGCGCACCGCGTAATTGAACGTCTTCGTGAAAATGAAGAAATTGACCGAACAATTATTGTCGGTATTCCATATAAAAATGTTCACGATCGTAAAGAAAAATACTTTCCAAACGATGTAAAAAATAGCGCATACATTCGTTTCCTTGCGCATGAACTCGTTCCATATATTGATGAAAATTATCCAACCTATCAAATGGGAAAAGGTCGTGTATTAATCGGTGATTCCCTTGGTGGTACAGTGTCCTTTATGACAGCACTTATGTATCCGCATACATTCGGTAAAGTCGTTATGCAATCCCCATTTGTCGATGAAACAGTACTTAGTCTTGCAAAAGATTTTACAGAACCACACGCATTGGAAATTTATCATGTAATTGGGACGGAAGAAACCGCTGTAAAAAGAACGGATGGACAAGTTTCTGATTTTGTAGAGCCAAATCGCGAGCTGCATGCATTACTTACAGAAAGAAACTTCATCACACATTACGAAGAATTTGAAGGCAATCATACGTGGAAATATTGGCAAAATGATTTACCGAAAGCATTTTCTTATATTCTATCAATGAAATAATAGGAAGCAGTGTTCAGAATTATTTGATATAATAGAAAAAGAGATTTATTTTCTCGAAATCTAACTAGACTTACAAAGGGAGGAATATAAAGATGAAACTAGGCATTGTAATTTTTCCATCAAAAATGATTCAAGATAAAGCAAACGGATTGCGTAAGCGTTACGATCCGCATTATGCATTGGTTCCACCACATATCACATTAAAAACACCCTTTGAGGCACCAGATGAACAATTAGAAGCGATTGTACAAGAACTACATGCAATTGCAAACAAAACAAATCCGTTTACCCTTCATGTTGGAAAGGTAAGCTCATTTGCACCTGTTAATAATGTTATTTATTTCAAAGTAGATAAAACACCTGAACTCACATTCTTAAACGAAGAAATGCATAAAGGATTCTTCACGCAAGAACGCGAGTACGCTTTTGTACCACACTTAACAATTGGACAACACTTATCAGATGCAGAGCATGCTGATGTACTAGGCCGCTTACGTATGAAAGACTTTTATTACGAGCAACCAATCGACCGTTTCCACCTTCTATATCAATTAGAAAATGAAACATGGACAGTATATGAAACATTCCATATTGGAAAGGGGAACAACTAATTTGCAAGCACAAATCGTACAAACAGACGAACAGCTAAGAGACGCATTCTCTGTACGTAAACAAGTCTTTGTTGAAGAACAACATGTGTCTGCTGAAGAAGAATACGATGAATTTGAAGAAACTTCTAAACACATCGTTATATATGATGAGGATATTCCAGTTGGGGCAGGTCGCTTTCGCATTGTTGATAGCATCGGGAAAATGGAACGGATATGCGTTCTCGCTTCCCATCGCAAAAAAGGAATCGGAAAAATCATTATGGACGCGCTCGAAGCATATGCGAAGGAAGAGTCGCTACCAAAATTGAAACTCCATGCCCAAACACAGGCTGAATCCTTTTATAAGAAACTCGGATATCAAACCGTTTCTGATGTATTTATGGAAGCCGATATCCCGCATGTTGTTATGATAAAAGAATTATGATTTTCTAAACAGGAGGTAACCCCCTCCTGTTTTTTACATTGCTATTTTCTTTTTCTTCCGCTAAAGTTAAAAGTTGATGCTATAGTTTTGAAGGTGAATATATGACTCAAGAAAAATTTTCACAAAAATCATTAACACACGCTGACGTTCCGCAAGCAACATATCATATTCCAAAAACCTCTTCCCATTTAATTATGGAAAAGGATGCGGATGCTGCTTATTTCCGTGCTTTGGAACAGCAAGGCGTCTATTTAAATGAAAAACAATTAGAAGCAGTCAGAACGACAGAAGGTCCCGTTCTTACATTAGCTGGAGCTGGGAGCGGGAAAACATCTGTTTTAACAACTCGCGTTGGCTATTTAATTAATGTAAAAAATGTTCATCCACGCAACATTTTACTGCTTACGTTTACACAAAAAGCTGCTGAAGAAATTCGAAGCCGTGTAGCAAACTTACCTGGTATGAACCATGCTGCAAGCCGCTATGTTGTCGCAGGTACATTCCATTCCGTCTTTTTAAAATTACTTCGCAGTCAAGGATACAACCAGCAGATCTTAGCAAATGAAAAACATAAACAAATTATGATAAAAAAAATCTTAAAAGAATTGCGCTTAAAAGACGATTATGACGCTGAAACGATGCTCGCAATGATTTCACTCGAAAAAAACAAATTAAATCGTCCAAAAAATGTCCAAGCAAAAACACCCGTTGAACAAGAATTTCGTGAAGTGTATGAACGTTATGAAGATGTAAAACAAAGATATGGATATATAGACTTTGACGATATCTTACTAGAAACATTCTATATGCTTGAAAATAACGCACCTTTATTAACACAATTACAAAATAGATTCCATTACATTGAAGTCGATGAATTTCAAGATACGTCGTATGCGCAATATGAGATTGTAAAACTGTTAGCTTCACCGCGAAATAATTTATTTATCGCGGGAGATGACGATCAAGCTATATATGGCTGGCGCGGTGCAAGCCATCAAATTATCTTATCCTTTCCAAAAGAATTTGATGATACAACCATTATTGCGTTAAATACAAATTATCGTTCTAATCCTTTTATAGTGGGGCTTGGAAACGAAGTAATTAAACTCAATCAAGAACGCTTTAAAAAAGAATTATATTCCGTTCATGAAGAAGGTATACAGCCATTTTACGCACGTCCTGCAACTACTCTTGATGAGGCAAATCAAATCCTGCAACTCATTCAAGATAAAGTAGCGAGCGGCGAACGAGAATACAAAGACTTTTGTTTATTGTATCGTACGCACTCTGTCAGTCGTTCTTTACTCGACCAACTAACGATTCATAAAGTTCCGTTTATCAAACACGGTGCAAGCCAATCGTTCTATGAGCATTCTTTAATTAAGCCCGTACTCGATCAGCTACGTCTCGCATATGAACCGTTTCGAATCGAATCGCTCTCAAGCATATTGCCGACGATGTATATCGGCCGTGATGAATGCATTTCATTTATTGAACGTGAACAGTGGAAATACGGCGAAGGAAGATTCCCTTCCCTCCTGCATTTTCTATTGCTGAACCCGAGTTTAAAACCATTCCAAGTCAAAAAAATAAACGACCGAATTGACTTCATTAAATTCATTAAAGAATTAGAACCAAAGAAAGCACTAAAAGAAATTATTAAAGGTAAAGGGAAATACTTAGAGTACTTACAAAGTAATGACCGTTCTTCCTTTACGATGCATAAAGACATCCAAGAAGAAATGCTTGAGGAACTTATGGAATCAGCAACTCGTTTTACTGATATTCCTGCTTACTTAGAATTTATTAGTGCAGCTATTCAAAGCCAAAAAGAAATGGAAGCATTAAAAACAATGCAACAAAAAGATGCCGTATCTCTTATGTCCATTCACAATGCAAAAGGACTGGAATTCCCGTGTGTCTTTTTACTCGGAGCAAGCGATGGCATACTGCCTCATTCGTCTTCTTTAAAAGATGCAAATGACCGCGTAACTGACACATCTGAAGCGTTAGAAGAAGAGAGACGGCTCATGTACGTCGCCATCACGCGCGCAAAAGAAGAACTTTACATTTCCTCCCCGCAATTTTTTAGAGGAAAAAAATTAGATGTATCGAGATTTTTATATATTGCCCGGAAAGACTTACCAAAAAATCCAACACCTTAACATGTGGTGCTGGATTTTTTCATATCTTTCTCAAGTAATATCTGCTTATTGTCCAACACAATTTATAAAAATCTCCTAGACCTCACCTTTGTCCCCCGTAATATCAACTCTTCTCGACTCATATTCTAATAGTAAAAACTTGAGGATAGGGAAGTGAACAATATGACCTGTAATTCTAGCGACGAGCATGATACATACTTTGATGAAAGTTGTGTATGTAATATCGTCAAATTCATATATGAATTACAAGAATGTGCATCCACTGCTTATTTATCACAATATAATGCTCCATTCCTCCGTCCGCAATATACAGCAAAAGCAGCAAACACACGTCCATTTATTTTATTCACAAAATCAGGAGACCCATTTGAAGCATATGTTCCTTCTGCAAATAAAAATTGCCACTCTCCTATTTTCCGTGTAGAAAGTGTAGATGAAAATTGCTGCGCTGTACTTCGGGCATTAATCGTTATTATAGGTAAAGAACCTGACAAGAGCCCAAATTCCGTCTGTACTTACTTAACGATCCCGCATGCTAAATTACGTGCAACCTCTTCTTGTGTCACGGTTGATTTGCATTGCTTTTGTGGTATTCAATGTTTACGTGATGCATTTGTTACAAACTGCTGAATATATAACAGCATAGTATAACCTTTTAACATATAATTTTTCTTGTCCATTAACTTCCCGATTCTTCACCATAGTATCTCAATATGTCCGCAAAATTAACCCTTCGCTATATGCCCTGCTTTAAAGGTATATAACTCTCCGATGCAATATAGCTTCATTGTCTTATTACAAAAATTCCTTTTCATATATTTTCATACAAAACAAAAACACTCACGATAACATGAGTGTTTTTTCAACCTTGATTTTGTTGATTAGAAATGTTCTTTTTCTTACCACAATTACAACCCTTTTTCTTTACGAAGCCTTGTTGCTGTAATTGCTGCGCTTGCTGTTGTTGCTGCGCTTGCTCTTCCTGTAACTGTTGTTGCATTTGCTGCCATTGTTGCATATCATATGGATTTGGTTGCAGGTTATCTTCCATAACAAACATCTCCTCTGCTGTGCAATTCTATCTATTCACTATATGAACAGCCTTTCCTTTCTGTTCACCTATTTTTATGTTATTAAAGTCCGATTTTCCGACTAATCATCAGTTAAAAATCCCTATTCTTCAACAAATCTCCCAATTATCGTTTCAATAATAGCTGCTGCCCCTGCGAGTGCCAACAACGCTAATACAGGTTCTGCAACTTTAGGAATCCAATGATAAAAGAGAAGTAAAAATGCACTAATCCATACACCTGTACACCAATAACAACTTAACAATTCACCAATCCATTTTTGAATTCCAGTCCCCTTCACTTTCATATATGTAGACATAGTTCCATCGTGTTCTTGAATTTGTACTTCTTCAATAAAAGGAGAGCGTATAAAGCTGGTAATTTTATCGTATACAATGAGACGCGTAAACCGAAACACAGCTAACGAAAAAATAAAGAATAAAAACCAACTATTGAAGAACATTCTTCCCATCTCCTTATTTCCATTTACCGAAACATAAAGCATATCGCAGTATCCAACAAACGGAAGATTTTACTCTCCTTTAAATGAGGACAAATAAAGGCTTATCCTTGAAAAAAAAACATCCTATGAACCGTAACCGATTTGCTCCTATTTCAATACTCTAATAGTGTAAATGAAAACTAAATATAAGGAGTGAAATTCATGAGTTGTAAAGATGAAAGACATGATCATCACCATCACCGCTCAAACTGCGTATGTGACGTGGTAAAATTTATCGATGAATTACAAGATTGTGCTTCTTCCGCTTGCCCGACAGGCTGTGACGCTCCATTTTTAGGAGCAAATCAAGGTGCTAAATTCGCAAACACTCGCCCTTTTTTGTTATATACTACAGAAGGCGAACTTTTTTCTTCAGTATTCTTCCTAGAAAATGATCCTACAACACCAAATGATGATATCTGTGCACGTTCTCCTATTTTCCGCGTAGAGAGTGTAGATGATTGCTGTGCCGTATTACGGATATTAGTTCCACCTACACTTACACGAGAAACGTCCCAAACACCTGAGGATATTGTTTGTGCGTTTTTAAAACAAACAATACCACAATTAATCTCTACAAATTTATCCATCACAGTTGATTTAAATTGTTTCTGTGCTATTCAATGTTTACGTGATGTAAATGTTCCAGGCGTATAATCGCTTGATTAGAACAATTTGTAAAACTAAAAAACTATGAGGTGGTAGGTATTACTACCACCTTTTCTATATCCCCATAATTTGAATCGATACAATCTCTTCAAACTTCACATGAAATGTTTCAAATGTTTGTGGTGAATTAATAGATACATAACCATCTTCGTAATTGGTAATAAATCCTACGTATATATCCTTCTCTGCTATGACACGGCATTTTACATTTGGAATGTAATGCGGTCTATGCATAAAAAAATATATTTTCTCTTCATTGTTCATATCTTTAAACGATTTTCTCGTCAAATCCTTAAAAAAAACTTGAGATTTCCCATCCTTTTTTTCTTCCGCTTCCTCATCTATCACTTCTGTTAATTTTTCAGCTTCTTCTAGTCCCTCTGCCACATTTGTTACTTCTGTTACTTCTTCCACTTCTTCCACTTCCGCCACTTCTTCCACTTCTTCCACTTCTTCTACTTCTTCCACTTCTTCCACTTCTTCCACTTCTGCTACTTCCGCTAACTCAATACTTTCTGCAATATCTGAGCTTACTTGTTGATCTACCTCTTCATCCGATGTAACAGTTTCTTCTTGAATCAACTGTTCTACTTCGTCTTCTTTCACAACATTTTGCATGTTCTCCTTTTGTTCAGAAACGCTGTGATTCAATTTAATAATAAACGTTTGTTGTATACTTAACTTACCTTTCTCCAAATTAGGTTCCGCCGTATAAAGAAGCGGCTGGTTTTTTATCTCCTCAGTTTGTTTTTTAGTCAAGGTTCTCCCTCCTGTCAACAACACTTCTCTTCAAAGTATATTCCCAAAAGTGAAGAACTTGCTTTTAAATTTATAAACAATACGGAATCTACATCATTTTACATAAAGATATTTTAAGCTAAGTTTTGATAAAAAAAAAGCGCCCTATTTTTAGAGCTACCCAGTACCATCATTTTCCACCTTTCATACAATATATACAAGTTAGACATTTTAAATTATTTTTATCAAAAAAATTAGGAGGAATTAATTTGAATAGGTTTAATAAACATAACTGCATACCGCTTAATTGTTTATTTCCTTTACCTGAACCCGGACCGACTGGACCGACTGGGCCTACTGGACCGACTGGACCGGCTGGGACTGGCGCT
>NZ_CM000745.1:1062990-1110707 GCF_000161455.1 Bacillus pseudomycoides DSM 12442 | reverse complement strand
TGAAGGGGATTTATTTCGGCATCAGGACTTTACTACTAATCTTTTTGGGCGCAGGAAAGATGAAATAGCGCAATCAGAAACAAAGTAAAGCCAATCAAAAGTTTCATTTTATCACTTCGCGTTCGCTCCTTTTCTTGCATATATATATATAGAAGAAAAGGGAGGAGTGAAGATGGGGGTTATTCAAACGGCAGATTGGCTGCACCTTTATTATGGGCGTCCAGAAAAGCTTTGTGAGAAGTTTACAAAATACATTCCATTGCCAAAGGAGAGGTTGTACCGTTTTTTAATTTCTAAAGGTATGTATCGTCCAGTGATGGAAGGACAAAAAGAAATTGAGCGACTAGAGGAAAAGCAGATTTGGAAAGAGCTTTCTGAGGAGTATGAGGAACTAAAGCACTGGTTACAAGGGCCAGATGTCCCTATCTTTATTTTGTTATCAGATTCATATAATCGCACGGTACAAGCGGAATATAACGGAAAAGCTGGCTTAACAATGCGTCATGTGATTTTCCTGTTTGTCTGTGGACGGAATACAGTGAAGGAATTAAAAGCATTGCTTACCCATGAATATCATCACATATGTCGGTTACATCAAATTGAAAAGAAAGAAAAGGATTATACATTACTTGATACAATGATAATGGAGGGGCTTGCAGAGCAAGCGGTGTATGAAAGGCACTCAGAAAAGAGTTATGCACCGTGGACATCGTACTATACAAAAGAGGAAGCGGTTCATTATTGGGAGAAGGTTGTAAAAAAGAAACAGGATATGAAGAGAGGAACAAGGGAGCATGACTGCTTACTAAATGGAATGCAAATGTACCCGAAGATGCTTGGATATGGCGTTGGATTTCATATTGTAAAAGATTGTGTGGAATTTGAGAAAGATAACACGCTTTCTTTATTGTCTATGGATGCCATATGTATATTAAATAAAGCAAATACTTTTACCTCTTAATAGGTGATAAATATAAAAAACTTGGCGCTGCCAAGTTTTTTTGCATGATGAAAATGGAAGTGAGAAGTAGTGAAGAAATAATAAGTAGAATATATTCCCTTGGATGGAATAAATTTCACAAGAAATGAACATAATGAGATGTACAAACAGTAGTGAAGTGAGGGGTAGAAAATGTTATATCTACATGATGTGTGGGTAAATTGGTTTGAAGGTGAAGAAAATGGGTATAACGTTTGTCATTTTTACGAATGGCGGAAGGATGATACGATCGAATTATTAGATCAAGTGCCATTATTAAAAGTAGATTCTACATTATATCATTACATCGAGAACGAATTATTGGAACTTCCGCAAAAACTATTGGAAGACGTACATCATAAGGCGTATATTCGTAAAAATCATGAGCGTTTGCAACAAGAGTATTGTTTTGTTGTTACAGATGGAAAAGGAATTATTGCAGTGGATTCAATTGGGTACAATGTACCGATTCGAAAAAGTAGGCTTATTCCTCGTCAAGAGCAGATGGTATATGAGATGGTGGAAAATGTCCAAGCAGAAAAGTATGAGTTTCAAGTGGAAGAATCACAAAAAGAGCATCATATTTTATCACCATCGCCATATATTATGAATGGCTTAACTCGTAAAGAACGACAATTAAAACAATTGCTTTTTATGGCGCTAGATCAACTACATACAACGAAAAATCCAGCTGAAATTCGCTATTGGTATACAGAATGGGATCCATCTGCATATGGGACTGTTCAACATATGAAATTTGAAGACGTCTGGGAGCGCCTTTATGAGGAAGCGAAATATGGTTGGTCAAAAAAGCATGAACAGCTATGTGAACGCCTTGTAAAAGGGCAACCATTCTTTGAAAAGTTATGGGAAATGGAAAATGAACAAAAGGTAAATTAAAAAACCGCCAAATTGGCGGTTTTTTAATTTGATCCAGCTCCGGTGGCAAGCTCTTCTTGTCTAAGAACCTTCCGCATAAGAAGGCAAAGAACGAATTCTATGCGAAAAAAACTTAGACCGTCAGAGCTGAATGATCCACCTCCGCTTTTTGTATAATCCAGCTCCAGCGGCAAGAATGATGGGTGGCTTCGCGTCTTCCTACGAGGCAAAAAGCGCCTCTACGTCAGGAGCTCCATCCCCCTCATATTCTAAGCGAGCCACTTCCGCTTTTTTCATTACCTACGTTTTCTGCTTAATCCCATTGCATTTTCAACTTTACGTAGTTGTTTCATTGCAACGCGATTTGCTTTTTCAGCACCTTTGTCAAGAATTTCATCTAATTCAGGGGAGTTAATTAGTTCGTTATATTTTTCTTGAATTGGACGAATTGCTTCTACGACTACTTGTGCTAAATCACCTTTAAAGTCGCCGTATCCTTTTCCTTCATAGTAAGCTTCTAGTTCTTCAATTGTTTTACCTGAGAATGAAGAGTAGATTGTTAATAAGTTGGAAATACCAGGTTTGTTTTCTTTGTCGTATTTTACGATACCGTCAGAATCAGTTACTGCACTTTTAATTTTCTTTTCAATTGTTTTTGGCTCATCAAGCATACTAATCATTGATTTTGGATTTGGATCAGATTTGCTCATTTTTTTCGTAGGTTCTGTTAATGACATAACACGAGCGCCTACTTTTGGAATGCGAATCTCTGGAATTGTGAAAATTTCACGGAAACGTTTATTGAAACGCTCTGCTAAATCGCGAGTTAATTCCATATGTTGTTTTTGATCGTCGCCAACTGGCACAATCTCAGTGTTGTAAAGTAAGATGTCAGCTGCCATTAATGGTGGATACGTAAGTAATCCAGCTGGAACAGATTCTCTACCAGATGATTTATCTTTATATTGCGTCATACGTTCTAATTCTCCAACATATGCGATAGATTGCATAATCCATCCGAGTTGAGCGTGCGCAGGTACCTCTGATTGTACAAATAAAGTAGATTTTTCAGGATCAATACCACAAGCTACATATAGCGCAGCAAGGCTGCGGATGTTTTTACGAAGTTGTACAGAATCTTGAGGAACTGTAATCGCATGCTGGTTTACAATGCAGAAATAACAATCATGTTCGTTTTGTAATTCTGTAAATTGTTTCATTGCTCCTAAATAGTTTCCAAGCGTAATTGTTCCGCTTGGCTGAATACCAGAAAAAATAACTGACATAATAATGCCTCCTTGAAATTTGTATGTATTGTTGAAGAGTGGGGGAAGTAGGTCAATGCGAGCCGCTTCCGCTTTTTATATAATCCAGCTCCAGCGGCAAGAATGATCGGTGGCTTCGCGCCTTCCTACGAGGCAAAAAACGCCTCTACATCAGGAGCTCCATCCCCCTCACATTCTAAGCAAGCCGCTTCCGCTTTTAAATACAAAAAAGCCCATTCATCCCAAATGATCTAGGGACGAATGGACCGCGGTACCACCCTAATTATTTCACAAATAGTGAAATCTCTTTTATCCATTATAACGCCTGGATATAACGCCAAAGCCTACTCCTAAGTTGTTTCGGTTTGGTGCTCAAAAGCCCATTCCATACTGTACAATTACTTGTTCTCACCAACCACAAGCTCTCTGAAATTGCTGCAATATGTACTCTTCTTTCTCATCGCATGCATATGAATTTATTATAATATAGCTCTGTTTTTAACAGCTGAGCGAGCCACTTGCGCTTTTTGAGTAATCCAGCTCCAGTGGCAAGAATACTCGGTGGCTTCGCGCCTTCCAGCGAGGCAAAAAGCGCCTCTACGTCAGGAGCTCCATCCCCCTCGCATTCTGAGCGAGCCACTTGCGCTTTTTATAACAAAATGTTTTGCAAGTAATTATATCATATGGAAAAACGTTTGCAAACTACATCAAAATAGTAAAGCTAATGATCGTAGAGATGAGGCCTAAAAGAACACCTGTAATGCAGATGGGGTATGTCCATGTGAAAGAATACGTTTTATATATTCTTTCTTTTTTATCTATTGCTGATTCTTCTTCTTCAATTAAAGATTCTACCTTTTTATTTGTTCCAAATACTTTTTGGAAAGCGTACATTGTTATGTTGAAAAATCCACTTTGAAATAGAAATAAAAAACCTCCTAAAATAACAAAAAATAATGCAATGTAAAACATGATATTGACAAAATTCAACAAAAATTGAGCTGAAAATAGGAATGCACCAATGCTAGAAACGATTATTGCTAACAATATTAATATACAAGTGTGAGAATAAAGTCTATTCAAAATGTTCCCCTCCGTCAAAATATTACTAGAATTATTATACTATAAAAGTTATAATGAGTACTAGGGATAATTATTTGAAAATTATACGCAATTTTGTATTTTCTTTCAATATGATGGGAGCAATGTTAAGTGCCTCATTTACAAAAAATAAAAAAATAAACATTTTATTAAAAATTTTAACAAAAAAACAAAAAACTATATTCACAATCGTCACATTATATGTATAATGAAAATTGTAGAAACTTGGAGATTATTCTTTCAATTCTGCTTTTTAGTAAGTGGGGGTACAGGAGGTGCAATTAGGGGAGGTAGTACAATATGAAGAAAAAGATACCACTAATACTTGCATCGACATTGACGGTCAGTATGCTTGGTGCTTGTAGTTATCAGCAAGAAGATACGAAAGCGAGTACGAAAGAAGGCAGTGCTTCAGGCAAACAAGTACTAAATTTACCTGAAGCTGCTGAAATTCCGACAATGGATACAACATTATCAACAGATGCGGCATCTTCTAACATAATGAATAACACAATGGAAGGATTATATCGCCTTGGAAAAGACGATAAACTCGTTCCAGGTGTGGCAAAGTCTTATGAGAAAACGGAAGATGGTAAGAAGTACGTATTTAAATTACGTGATGATGCGAAGTGGTCTAATGGGGAACCTGTAACAGCTAAAGACTTTGTATATTCTTGGAGACGAGCTGTCGATTCAAATACAGGTGCAAAATTTGCTTACATATTATTCGATGTAAAGAATGCAGAAAAAATTAATAAAAAAGAGTTGCCAGTTGAAGAACTTGGCGTAAAAGCAATTGATGATCACACACTAGAAGTGGAATTAGACAACCCTGTTCCTTACTTTGTTAGCTTAACGGTATATCCAACATTCTATCCATTAAATGAAAAGTTCGTAAAAGAACAAGGGGATAAATTTGGATTAGAATCTAATACGACGCTCTATAACGGTCCGTTCGTCTTAAATGAGTGGAAACATGAACAAAGTTTCCAGCTTAAGAAAAATGAGACGTACTGGGACAATAAAGTAGTGAAGCTGGAAGAAGTAAACTTCAATATTCTAAAGGATCGTTCAACTGCAATAAATTTATATGAAACAAATGCAATTGATCGTGTCGTATTGACATCAGAATTTGTAGATAAATACAAAAAAGATTCTGATTTCAAGACAATTAAGAAACCTTCTACACAGTTTATTCGTTTAAACGAAAAGAACAAGTTCTTAGCGAATAAGAACATTCGTAAAGCAATATCAATGGCCTTTGAACGTGAAAATATCGGGAAAGTTATTTTAAACGATGGTTCACAGGGGATGTACGGTTTTGTTCCGAAAGGTTTAGCGAAAGGACCAAATGGAAAAGACTTCCGTGAAGAAAATGGAAATCTGATCAAAGAAGATATAAAAGAGGCTCAAAAATATTGGGAAGCTGGTAAAAAAGAACTTGGTGTTGATAAAGTAGATTTAGAGTTGCTGAACTTTGATACAGATGATGCTAAGAAAATCGGTGAGTATTTAAAAGGGCAATTTGAAAAGAATTTACCAGGCTTAACAATTTCAATGAAAATGCAGCCATTTGCACAAAAATTAAAACTTGAAGCAAGTGGAGAATATGCAATGTCGTATGCAGGATGGGCCCCAGATTATATGGATCCGATGGCATTCCTAGATATGTATACAACAGGAAATCCGCAAAACAAAGTCAACTATGCAAATCCAGCATATGACGAATTAATTAAGAAGGCAAAAGTAGAGACAGATGTACAATCTCGTTGGGATGCACTGTTGAAAGCTGAAAAACAATTGTTGGATGATGCAGCAATTGCTCCAGTATATCAACCAGGAAAAGCATATTTACAACGCAGCTCTATTACAGGGTTGCTAGAACATAAATATGGTGGCGAATTTAGCTACAAATGGGTTGAAGTCAAAAAATAAAATTGGTTTCCATCATGAATAAGGGTATATGCCTATGATGGGCATATGCTTTTATTTAAAAAAATAAAAGTAAGAATATTTCAAACTATCTTATTGCTTTTGAGAAAAATGGGGAGGTGCTTGATTATGGGACGTTATGCATTAAAACGTTTCGTGTACATGGCTTTGACGTTATTTTTAATCACTACGCTGACATTCTTTTTAATGAAATTACTGCCGGGTTCTCCGCTTAAAAACCAAGAGAAATTATCTCCGGCGCAGAAAGAAATCATTTTAGAAAAATATGGTTTGAATGATCCGGTGCCAGTGCAATATGCGCGCTACTTAGGGAACTTAGTAAAAGGTGATTTAGGAGTATCATTCCAGTACGATAACCGTCCTGTAACGGATATGATTGTTGATCGTATTGGACCATCAGCACAGCTTGGTTTCCAGGCGATCGTATTAGGAACATTTATAGGTCTAATTTTAGGGATTATCGCAGCACTTCGTAATAATACATGGGTGGATTACGGGGCAACCATTATTTCTGTACTCGGAATGTCGGTACCATCCTTCGTATTCGCAGCGTTACTACAATATTTTGTAGGGGTAAAACTTGGTTGGTTCCCAGTTGCATTCTGGAAAGGTCCTGAATTTACAGTCATGCCAACGGTTGCTTTATCGATGGCAGTTACTGCGACAATTGCACGTTTCGCTCGTGCGGAGTTAATCGAAGTAATGCAAGCAGATTATATTTTAACAGCAAAAGCAAAAGGAATTAGTCAAGGTGTCATTATTATAAAACATGCACTTCGTAATGCATTGATTCCGGTTGTTACAATTTTAGGACCAATGGTTGCGGGATTAATTACAGGGACGCTTGTTATTGAGCAAATCTATGCTGTACCTGGACTTGGGGAGCAATTCGTTAAATCGATTCAATTGAATGATTATACGGTTATTATGGGAACGACAATTTTCTATAGTGCAATCTTTATTTTAGTAATTTTCATTGTTGATATTTTATACGGAATAATTGATCCTCGTATTCGTTTAGCGGGAGGGAAAAAATGATGAAAGACGTACAAAAATTATCTCCAGATTTATTTCAACCAGCCAATCGAAGCAATGTTGATAATGAAGTCATTGCCCGACCAAGCTTAACGTTTTGGCAAGATGTAAGAAGACGTTTGTTTAAACATAAAGGAGCAATGTTTGGTTTTGTATTGCTTGTCATCATTGCGCTTTTAGCAATTTTTGGACCGATGGTAAGTAAACATTCCTATAAAGACCAAGATTTAGGACGTGCAAAAATGCCGCCGAAAATTCCAGTGATAGAAAATATTCATTGGTTACCATTTGATGGTACAGATCAATATGGTGTTGATCAATATGAGAAACGTGATATTAAAGAGTATTTCTGGTTCGGTACAGATGATCTTGGACGTGACCTTTGGACAAGAACATGGGAAGGAACACGCGTATCATTATATATCGCTCTTTTAGCAGCGGCAATTGACCTAGTAATTGGGGTTGCATACGGAGGTATTTCAGCGTTCTATGGTGGACGAGTGGATAACATTATGCAACGTGTTATGGAAATTATTAACGGTATTCCATATTTAATCATTGTAATCTTAATGGTAATTATTATGGATCCAGGTATTTTATCAATTACATTCGCGATGGCAATTACAGGTTGGATTGGAATGTCGCGGATTGTACGTGGACAAGTATTAAAATTAAAAAACCAAGAGTATGTATTAGCATCTCGTACATTAGGTGCAACAAACACACAATTAATTGTGAAGCACTTAATTCCGAACGTAATGGGACCAATTATCGTTATGACAATGTTTACAATTCCTACAGCGGTGTTTGGTGAAGCATTCTTAAGCTTCATTGGTCTTGGTATTCAGCCGCCAACTGCATCACTTGGTTCTCTTGTAAATGATGGATATAAGTCAATTCAAACATATCCACATATGATGTTCATCCCTGCGGTTGTCATCAGTATGTTAATTTTAGCATTTAACTTAATGGCAGATGGATTACGCGATGCGTTAGATCCAAAAATGCGTAAGTAAACGAGGGAGGAGAAGTGAAAATGAAAACATTGTTAGAGGTAAAAGATTTACAAGTCTCCTTTGATACACATGCTGGTGAAGTACAAGCTGTTCGCGGAGTTACATTTGATTTGAAAAAGGGAGAAACATTAGCGATTGTAGGAGAATCTGGTTCTGGGAAATCAGTTACTTCGAAAGCGCTAATGGGACTCATCCCAAATCCTCCAGGACGTATTAAAAATGGAGAAATTGTATTTGATGGTCGTGATTTAACAAAATTAACAGAAAAAGAAATGCAGCAAGTGCGCGGGAAAGAAATTGCAATGATTTTCCAAGATCCGATGACATCACTAAATCCAACGATGACAATCGGTAATCAAATTATGGAAGGTCTTATTAAACACCAAGGGATGAGCAAAGCGGATGCGCGTAAAGTTGCGTTAGAACTGCTTGATCTTGTTGGAATTCCAAATCCAGAAGCGCGTTTAAAACAATACCCACACCAATTCTCTGGTGGTATGAGACAGCGTGTTGTTATTGCGATGGCATTAGCTTGTAATCCGAAACTATTGATTGCGGATGAGCCGACAACAGCACTTGATGTTACAATTCAAGCACAAATTTTAGAGCTTATGAAGGACATTCAACAGAAAACAGAAGCGGCGATTATTTTCATTACGCATGATTTAGGTGTAGTAGCAAACGTTGCGGACAGAGTTGCTGTTATGTATGCAGGTAAAGTCGTTGAAATTGGTACGGTTGATGAAATTTTCTACAACCCAAAACACCCGTATACATGGGGATTAATCGCATCTATGCCAAGTTTAGATGGCTCAGAAGCGGAGTTATATGCAATTCCTGGAACACCTCCAGATTTATTAAAACCGCCAAAAGGGGATGCATTTGCACCACGTAACCCACAGGCACTAAAAATTGACTTTGAAATGGAACCACCATTCTTTAAAGTTAGTGATACACATTATGCGGCAACATGGTTACTTCATGAGCAAGCACCAGAAGTACAACCGCCAGAAGTCGTTCAAAAACGAATTCTTCAAATGAAAGCAGGTGAACAACATGACTAATCAACGTGAAAAATTAATTGAAGTAAAAAATGTAAAGCAGCACTTCAACGTTAGTGGTGGTGTTGTAAAAGCGGTCAACGACATTTCATTTGATATTTACCGCGGTGAAACATTTGGACTTGTAGGGGAATCTGGTTGCGGAAAATCAACAACTGGAAGAACGATTATCAGGTTATATGATGCAACTGCTGGAGAAGTGCTGTTCGACGGTGAAAATGTACATGGTAAGAAATCACGAGCAGAATTAAAGAAATTTAATCGTAAAATGCAAATGATTTTCCAAGATCCATACGCATCATTAAATCCTCGTATGACAGTTGGGGATATTATTGCAGAAGGCATTGATATTCACGGTTTAGCAAAAAGCAAAAAAGAACGTATGGATCGTGTGCATGAATTATTGAACACAGTTGGGTTAAATAAAGAGCATGCCAATCGTTTCCCGCATGAGTTCTCTGGTGGACAACGTCAACGTATCGGAATTGCTCGTGCACTTGCGGTAGAACCGGAATTTATTATTGCGGATGAACCAATTTCAGCACTTGACGTATCCATTCAGGCGCAAGTTGTAAACTTACTGAAACAACTGCAAAGAGAAAAAGGCTTAACATATTTATTCATTGCCCATGATTTATCGATGGTAAAATACATCAGTGATCGTATTGGTGTTATGTACCGTGGACAAATTGTTGAATTAACAAGCAGTGATGAGCTATACGAGAATCCAATTCATCCGTATACAAAATCACTATTATCAGCAATTCCGCTTCCAGATCCGGATTATGAACGCAATCGTAAGCGTATCGTATATGATCCATCTCAGCATCAATATGGTAATGAAACGCCTACTATGCGAGAAATTCGCCCTGGACATTTTGTTCTTTGTTCAGAAGCAGAATACAAGAAATATAAAGAAATCTATCAATAATAGAAAAGAAGCGGCTGGAGAGGTCGCTTCTTTTTTATATACATACAAATAAGAAAACTGATATAAACCTTTTCTTATTGGATGGGAGAGAGGATTCGCCCAAGCATAGAAGCGGTCAGGTTCTTTTTTCGCCCCATGCCGAGTGAAAACAAA
The DNA here is from genome assembly GCF_000161455.1 of Bacillus pseudomycoides DSM 12442. GTDB lineage: Bacteria > Bacillota > Bacilli > Bacillales > Bacillaceae_G > Bacillus_A > Bacillus_A pseudomycoides. The sequence goes on along the minus strand of NZ_CM000745.1, from coordinate 1,100,334 downwards.
AGGAGAGAAGGAAAAGCTGGAGTAGAGATTTCAGCAATAGAGTGGGGGATAGAAAAATAGTAAATGAAATTTTATCGGCGCAAGTCCAAATATATCGACCGTTCCTCAAAATATATTGGCGTTCCGATAAAGAACAGCACAAAAACAGGTTGGAGAAGGCTTTCTCCAACCTGTTTTTTCTGAATATCAACATTAATATTAAGCTTGAACAGGAGCTGATTCTTCAGAAGTCTCCGGTTTAACAAGGGCATAATTTTCCCATGCTCTGCTTTTCCAGCGGAAGAACATAATGATGGCACGTGTCCATTCATCAATCGCAATGGCTAACCAAATGCCGGGCAGTCCCATGTACAAATAAAATACAAAAAAGTAGCCAAGTGGTAAACTCATTAATACCATTGAGAATGCGCCAATTAAAACTGGATATTTTGCATCACCAGCAGCCCGCAAGGAATTAATGATGACAATATTCATCGTTCGGCCTGTTTCTAGTAGAATGCTTAATAAAAGAACGGTTGCGCCTAAAGCGATGACATGAGGATTATCTGTAAATAACCCCATTAACTGCGTGCGAAATGTTATGACGAGAATGACCATACATAACGTAACACCAATGGCCCACTTTACACTTTTCCATACACGTACATATGCTTCGTCTTTCTCATTTCCACCGACTAAACGCCCAACAATGATCGCTGTTCCCATTCCGATGGCGATAGCGAATAAGTAAGTAAACATTGAAATATTTGTTGCATACTGTCTTGCAGCTAATGATTCTGCTCCTAAGTATGTCGCATAATATAAAAAGACAATTTGACATGCTTGGTACATAACTTGTTCAAAAGCCGATGGAATACCAATCTTTAAAATCTTGCCGATATATTCTTTTGATAAGGTAATGTAGTAGTTCAACTTCACGCGATATTCCATGACGCGGTATAGTAACCAGAAGAAGACAATGAGTGCGATTAAACGGCTGAAAGATGATGATATAGCAGCACCTTGAACGCCCATTTCTGGAAAACCGAATTTCCCGAAAATAAGTACATAGTTTCCAGCAATATGAAAAATGTTCATTCCTAATGAAATCAACATTGCTTGTTTTGTAAATCCATGAACACGAATAATGGCAGCCAGTGAATTAATAATGGCTTGAAGAAAGATTGCTCCTCCAACAATTGATAAATAATTTTGTGCGTAAGTTAATACGTCACCTTGTAAATTCATCGTCATCATCATATTTTTCGAAAATAAAAGAAAACCGGCGCTTATGATGAGCCCGACTCCTAAGTTTAATGTTACCGCTAAAGCTGATATTTTTGATGCTTCCATATATCGTTTAGAACCAAGGTATTGAGAAACAACAATTGCGGCCCCGTTTCCGATTACTTCTAGTACTAATATTGCGATATGAAGATATTGATTCGCTGCCCCAACACCTGATACCGCGTCATCTGATAGTGCACTTAGCATAAAAGTATCAGCAATCCCCATTAACATAAAAAGAAAAACCTCTAAAAAAATAGGCCATGTTAAGAAAAATAAATTTAATTTTTCTTCCTGCCCTTTTTTGGACGTAGTCACTGTCATATCATCCCCCACTTTACCGATATCCTTTTTGAAACAAAATGTATCTTAACACACTTCAGCAACACTTGCATTCATTTTGCAGTTTGGTTATTGAACTACCCCCACCTTCACTTCATTTAGAGGAGGGGGTCTTCTCGGTTGAAATGATAAATATATATTTCGAAAAAATAGGACATATATAAGTACAAATTGAAAAATCAATAAAAATCCTTTTTTTGGTTGGGAGAGAGCGTCCGCTCATGCGTAGAAGCGATCATCCCCTTTTTTCGCCCCATGCCACGTGAAAACAAATGGAGAAAAGGAGTGGAGATCTTCTTTTATTTTCAAAGCTGTGACTTATATGTTGAAAGATCAAAATGGTGCATATTAGAAGGGAATAATTATACAAAAGATATTATATGATATAAAATTAATTATACTCTGATAATTTAGATAATTATTAAAACAGGTATATTTAGTATTTCAGGCAGGAAAATAAGTAATATAAAACGTTTACAGAAAATGCTATGGTAACAGAAAATTTTAATAAGATAGAAAAACAAATATACAAATAATATATTTATATGTATAATATGAATTATTAGAACATATAAATATTTCTTTCTGTTTGAAAATGAAAGGGCTAACATTTTTTTAGGGGGATGGAAGGATGAAGAAAAAAGTACCAGTTTTAGTAGCGTCGACATTAGCGATGAGCATGGTTTTAGGAGCATGTAGTTATCAAAAAGATGAGTCGCAAGCGAAAGCAAAAGGGGAAAGCGGCAATAATAATGCGAAACAAGTTATAAATTTAACTGAAACACAAGAAATTCCAACGATGGACACAGCGTTATCAGCTGATGCAGTATCATCGCGAGTGATGAATAATACGATGGAAGGGCTATACCGCCTTGATAAAGGGGATAAACTCGTTCCAGGTGTAGCGAAATCAAGTGAAAAATCAGCAGACGGGAAAAAGTATACTTTTAAATTACGCGAAGATGCGAAGTGGTCAAATGGAGATCCTGTAACAGCGAAAGACTTTGTATATGCTTGGCAACGAGCAATTAATCCAGATAAAGCAGCAGTATCAGCATATATTATGTTTGATGTTAAAAACGCACAGAAAATTAATAAAAAAGAAATGACACCAGATCAATTAGGTGTAAAGGCCATTGATGATTATACATTAGAAGTAGAATTAGAGCATCCAGTTCCATACTTTGAAAACTTAATGATTTATCCACTGTTTTATCCTGTAAATGAAAAGTATGCGAAAGAGCAAGGGGACAAGTTTGGTCTAGAGGCAAATACAACACTATATAATGGACCATTTGTATTAAGTGACTGGAAGCATGAAAGAAGTTTCCAAATAAAGAAAAATCCATCATACTGGGACAATAAAGAAGTGAAGCTAGAAGAAGTGAATTTTAATATTGTAAAAGATATGGCAACATCGATTAACTTATATGATACAAAAGCGATAGACCGTGCTAACTTAAGATCTGAGTTTGTTGATAAATATAAAGGGGATAAAGATTTTAAAACGGCAAATGAAGCTACTGTATCCTATCTTCGTTTCAATCAGAAAAATGAAGCTTTAGCAAATAAAAACATACGTAAAGCAATTTCTCTTGCCTTTGAACGTAAACCACTTGTTGAGACGATTTTAAACAATGGCTCTACTGAAGCAACAGGATTAATTCCAAGCAAATTTATTACAGGGCCAAATAAAAAAGACTTCCGAGCTGAAAATGGGGAGTTAGTAAAAGCAAACGCGAAAGAAGCGAAGAAATATTGGGAAGCTGGTAAAAAAGAATTAGGAAAAGATAAGATTGAGATTGAGCTATTAAATGAAGATGTAGATTTATCTAAGAGAACAGGGGAGTACTTAAAAGGAGAGTTAGAAAAGAACTTACCTGGTTTTACATTGAAAATTAAGCAACAGCCATTTGCGCAAAAGCTTAAACTTGAAGAAAGTGGAGATTATGAAATGACATTTGCTTTATGGAGTCCAGACTTCCCAGATCCAGTAACTTACCTTGATATGTTTATAACAGATGGCACGCAAAATAAAATGAAATACTCTAATCCGAAATACGATGAAATTATTATGAAAGCGAAGACTGACGGTAGCGATGTACAAGCGCGCTGGAATAGTTTACTTGAAGCAGAAAAAATCCTTATGGATGATGCAGCAATTGCTCCTGTATATCAACGTAGCACGGCTTATTTACAAAAAGGAACAGTTAAAGATATTTATAAGCATAATTATGGCGGAGATTTAAGCTTCAAGTGGGCATCTGTCGGAAAATAATTTAAAAAGAAGCAGGGAATTTCCTGCTTCTTTTTAGTATGTTCGTTTTTTATAAATCCCTTTGCCGCCAACTTGCTTCCATCCAGATTGTACTTCCGCACTTTTATTAACAAATTTCATTTTCTCTTTCCCACCAAATAGCTTTTCACCGATGCCATTCGTAATGGCACCAATCAATGCTGTAATTCCGATGACGAGGGCAGCGACAATTGCAAAATCAATAAAAAAAGCAACCATATGAAAATTCCCCCTTTGCCTGTCTGTATCATTATTGTATGAGAAAAAAAGTTAAAAAGAAAGAAAAGTTAGAAAATAATTATTTTACTTAAAAATAGTCTAGACAATAATAATGAGGTTTGATAAAATAAACAAGAACAAACGTTCCTTTTTCATGGCTGTTTTACATAGCGGTAAGTCTTACATTTCACCATTGTTTTATCAGAAAAAGGTAATAAAGCGCTATCGGAAACATGTGGTGAAGTACATTATATGAAAGAGAGTCTATTAAAAAAATAGTTCTAAAGACGTATACGAATGGGATATAGGGCTTATGTCTTCAAGTATTTATGCCAGCTTTACTGGTCCTAAGCAACAGTTAAAGACATATGGTGTTTTCCCTATTAATAAGGAAATTTACTGTGTATTTCTTTCTGAATCTATTGTATAATGATTATAGAAGTTACTTATTTAAAGTAATTGTTGTTTATTAAAAGTTGCTTGCTCATAAGTTGTTGTTTACATCGAAAGCAATTTTTCATTTTGTTGTAAGACAAGTCATAGTGAAGAATTGCTGGGAAATAGAAATTCAAACTGTAATTAGTACAGAATCTGTACTCTTTAAGGAGAGTGAGTCTTGTATGGTAACACTATATAGTTCTCCAAGTTGTACGTCTTGTAGAAAGGCGAAATTATGGCTAGAGGAAAATCATATTCCCTATACAGAACGTAATATTTTCTCAGATCCATTAACGATTGAGGAAATTAAAGAAATTTTACGCATGACAGAAAGCGGAACGGATGAGATTATTTCAACTCGTTCGAAAGTTTTCCAAGAGTTAAACGTTAACTTAGAATCTTTACCACTTCAAGATTTATATAAGATGATTCGTGACTACCCAGGCATTTTACGTCGTCCTATTATGATTGACGAAAAACGTCTTCAAGTAGGTTATAACGAAGATGAAATTCGTCGTTTCTTACCACGTACAGTAAGAACATTTCAGTTACGTGAGGCACAGCGTCTTGTAAATTAACAATAAAAGTTTTGTATATGAAAACCTTCTACTTTACAGTAGAAGGTTTTTGCATACATATATTCATTATTTGTCTCAGTATTTGTAGATAACTCCATTTTGATTTTTCGACATATTAGCTGCGGCTATGAAAACAAAAACAGTTCTCCACTTATTTCCTCTTTTTGTTTTTTACATGGCATGGGGCGAAAAAAGGAACTGACCGCTTCTATGCATGGCCGGATGCTCTCTTCCACCCAAAAAGAATGGTTTAATTTTGGTTTTTTAATTTGGATTTATATAAATCTATATCAAATCAAGAAATACAAGTTTTACTTTACATTCCCTAATTTGATATGCTGAACAATAAACCCGATTGTTAATACTGTGAAAATAAAGAGGAAGGGTATACTTGTTGCAAAGGCCGGGTTATGCTGGAAAAAGTTCGCAAGTCTCGCTTCATGGGTGATCATTCTGCCAGCCGTGTAAGCAAGAACTGCTCCTCCGCAATAAATGAGAAAAGGAAACCGCTCCATAAATAGTAAGATGAGTTTGCTTCCCCAAATAATAATAGGGATAGAAATTAATAATCCGATAATTACGAGTGTAAAATTCCCATGAGCCGCTCCAGCAATCGCAAGGACATTATCAAAACCCATAACGAGATCGGCAAATACAATTGTACGGATTGCTTGAAATAATGTCGTTTTTCCTTGTATAGAAGAAAGATCATTATTATTGTCGGTTAGTAAATTTACGGCAATCAGTGTAAGTAGGATGCCGCCAATAAGTTGTAAGAAGGGAATATCGAGTAAGTATACAGCAAGTATTGTAAGAAGAATTCGCAGCACGATTGCTAGGACCGTACCAATAAAAATAGCTTTATTCCGTTTAGATTCAGGTAAGTTTCGGCTTGCAAGCGCAATTACAATTGCGTTATCACCGCCTAGTACAACATCGATACCGACAATCATTAGTATAGATGTCAAAAAATCTAACTCCATCATTTTGCCTCCATTTATTCTGTTTTAATCAGTAATATAGGTGCAGTTGTATGTATGAAACGAAAAAGCTTGACCAGCTCTATTACAATTGTACGGCGCTAGGTGGAATTGTATGTCCGATTTTTTATTAAGAAGGAATGAGGGAATTTATATCGCAAGTGTATATAATGGAATATATAAGAGGAAGGAAGTATGATGTATTAGCATAGAATAATCTAGGCGAATGACTGTTTTTCTAAAATGAAACGATTTTATTTCCATTCTGGAGAATCTTATCATAAAATGAAAGTACAAGAATCTATTGATTTGTCATATGAGTGGGGAATCCCTTCATAACAATTCCGAATAGGAAGGGAGAGTTGGATTTTGGACATTGAAAGAATTAACGATCATACGATGAAGTTTTTTATTACGTACGTTGATATAGAAGATAGAGGGTTTAATCGAGAAGAGATTTGGTCCAGTCGTGAACGAAGCGAACAATTGTTTTGGGAAATGATGGATGAAGCTCGCGATCATGATGATTTCTTTATTGATGGGCCACTATGGATCCAAGTACAAGCGATGGATAAAGGCATTGAAGTACTTGTAACGAAAGCACAGCTTTCAAAAGATGGACAAAAATTAGAATTACCAATAGGTCTAGATAAAATCATTGATATTCCTCTAGATGAGCGGATTGAATCACTATTTCAACAAGAGTTAGAGGAAGAGATGGAAGCGGGAACAAACTTTAACGAAGATGGAACATTTGGTTTTTTAATTAAATTTGATGATTTTGAAGACGTTATTTCGTTAAGTCATCGTCTTATATTTGAAGATATAAAAGATGAATTGTATTCGTTTGAAGACCGCTATTATGTATATGTTGAATTTGATGAAGTGCTACACGATGAAGAAGAAATTGACCGTATTTTAAGTATTATTTTAGAATATGGGGAAGAGTCTACTTTAACGGTTCACCGTGTAAGTGAGTACGGTAAACAGGTTGTTAAAGAACGCGCACTTGAGACGATTCGCAGTCATTTTTCTCCTAAAACGTAGGCCGATTTCAATATTATGAAATCGGCTTTTTATATGATGGGTATGATAAGAGTAGAAAAGCTATGTAAGTAAGGGGGGTAGGAATGAAAAATACATTAAAGTTACTTTTCTTTTTTCTAGGTTTATTCGCAGTGTTTGTTTCGTTACGAATGGTTATTGATGTAGCATTTTATTCGGATGTTATAGGTATAAAAGATATTTCGTTTTTAGGAATTATAAGTATTGTATTTACTATTTCTGCATTTTTAATTGGCTGTGTTATTTTCTTGGAAAATCGGCATCCATCTAAAACATTGACATGGTTAATTGTACTCGGTATTTTTCCTGTATTTGGTTTCTTTGCGTATTTATTGTTTGGACAAAACTTCCGCAGAAAACGAATGTTTCAAAAGAAGGCTCTTTTGGATGAACAAGCTTTCTTACAGTACAAAGGACATGAAGATTATCAAGAACGCATTTTACAGAATCATAAACATCAAGAACTGCTATTTCATTTAGCAGATCGGCTTGGTGCGTTAAATATTTCATTTCAGACAGAAACAAAAGTGTTAACGAATGGGGATGAAACGTTTCAAGCAATTTTAGCAGGATTGCAAAAAGCGAAGCATCATATCCATATGGAATATTATATTGTACGTGATGACAAGCTTGGTACACAAATTAAAGACATTTTAATTCAGAAGGCGCAGGAAGGTGTTACCGTCCGTTTTTTATATGATGCGGTTGGAAGTTTTAAGCTGTCAAATGCTTATATTGATGAATTAAACGATGCAGGTGTCGAGATGATTCCTTTCTTTCCAGTGCGTTTTCCGATTTTGAACGATAAAATTAATTATCGAAATCATCGGAAAATCGTTGTCATTGATGGAAATGAAGGTTTTGTGGGCGGACTGAATATTGGTGATGAGTATTTAGGGAAAAATAAATATTTTGGATTTTGGCGAGATACGCATTTGTATTTACGAGGTGAGGCCGTTCAAAGCCTGCAGCTCATATTCGTACAAGACTGGTTTTATATGACAGGGGAAGCAGTATTAGCACCTGAATATTTACAGGCGGAAGCAGTGGATGGAGATCATTGGGGCGGTGTCCAACTTGTCGCAGGTGGGCCAGATAATAAATGGGAGACAATTAAGCATCTTTATTTTGCAATGATCGCTTCGGCAAGGAAGTCTATATGGATTGCTACACCTTATTTTATTCCAGATGATGATATTTTATCTGCATTAAAAGTAGCAGCTCTTGCGGGCATTGATGTCCGTTTATTAATGCCGAGTAAACCGGATAAACGAACGGTGTTTTATGCATCAAGGTCTTATTTTCCGGAGTTATTAGATGCAGGGGTAAAGGTATACGAATATGAAAAAGGTTTCCTTCACAGTAAAATTGTCATTGTCGATTCTGATTTAGCATCAATTGGGACAGCGAATATGGATATGAGAAGCTTTCATTTAAACTTTGAGGTGAATGCCTTTTTATATGATACGGATAGTATTCGAAAGCTTGTTAAGGATTTTGAGGAGGATTTACAAGAATCCAGTGAAATTCATGTGGATCATTTTCATAAACGCCGCCTTCATAGGCGAATTGTAGAATCGGCATATCGTTTATTATCACCTTTATTATGAGGAGGATGTTCTTACAAGGACGTCCTCTTTTTGTCTAAAAAGGAATTTGTAATAAATTGTAGAATACAAAGCGGTATAGAAAGGATGTGGTATTATGTTTGTTGCAAGGAGAGAAAATGGAGGGAAAGTTCACCTTCTTGAAAGCTGCAATGAAAAGGAGCTACTTGCAATGCGAAAGAAGGAACGCTTTTTTTGCCCGATTTGCAGGCGAGAGGTGCAGCTCAAGTTAGGGAAGCAAAAGAGATGGCATTTTGCTCATAAAAAATTAAATCAGTGCCTCGTTTCATTTGAGCCTGAATCCGCTTATCATATGCGCGGGAAGGACCAGTTATATAGATGGCTCAAGTCGCAAGGATTTCATGTAAAAATCGAACATTACCTCCCAGAGATTCGCCAAAGACCCGATCTGTTTATTGAAATGAAAGGAAGACGGATTGCAATTGAATATCAATGCGCCTCTTTATCCACTGAGCAGTTATTAAAACGAACGCGTTCCTATTGGGAAATAGGGATACAAATCATTTGGATATTAGGTGGAAATCAACTGAAAAGGCACTCTGCTTATTGGATCTCATTATCCTCGTTTCATTTTCTCTGCATACAATCTTATCCTCAGCCTTCACTTCTCTTTTTTTGTCCAAATAAAAAATCATTTCTGAAATGCGAACTTCTTACCCCGTTTTCTGCAAAGGTTTATTTTTCACAGATCATGTATTTCCCGGTACGTACCGTTACTTTTGAGAAACTCTTTTGCCAAGCACCAATTACGAAAGAACGATTGGAGCGGGAATGGCAGAATAAAAAGACCTACTTTCGAACGAATGTCCTTCCAATATGGAATTATAGTCATAAATTACTTTTACATCTTCTATATCAATATCACCTTTCTCCCTCTTGTTTTCCATCTGAAATTGGTGTTCCTCTTCCATCTGCATTTGCATTTCAAACACATCCTTTTGTATGGCAGGCTCTTCTTTGTATAGACTTTATTGGCAAATTTAAAATTGGAGAATATTTTTCATTACATGCTGTTTTTTACTATGTAAATAAAAAGCGTAGTATTCAGAGGCGCACGTTACCATATTTTTCGCAACATGTATGGCAATTGGCAATCGTAGAGTATGTAACGTTTTTATGTAAAGTAGGAATGATTGAAAAGGTGGATGTGCATAAGTACCGAAAAATAAGGCGATTTATGATGCCGAAAACAGAAGGGGAAATCAAAGAATACGATGCGATTTGTTTGTCGCATGCGCTATCTTTATTCGAAACAAAGTACAACATGGGAAAAGGAAAAGCGGATATAATAAAGGAGTATCCTGAAGGAATTACATAAGCAGAATCGAATTGTACTAGTAGAGATTAAAAGGGGGTTTTTATTGATGTCTAATCAAAAAACAGCAAAAACATTGCCAGACCGCAGTGAGATTGAAGAAATGAACACATGGCGTTTGGAAGATGTTTTCCAAACTGATGAAGAATGGGAAAAAGAATTTCAAGCAGTAAAAGAATTACTACCAAAGTTAACTGAATTTAAGGGGAAACTTGGTGATTCTGCGGATTCATTATTAGCGGCTTTACAATATGAAGATGAAGTCTCAATGAGATTAGGAAAATTATATACATATGCTCATATGCGTTACGATCAAGATACAACAAATTCTGCTTATCAAGCGCTAAATGATCGAGCAACAAACTTATATTCTCAAGCGTCCAGCAGCATGGCGTATATCGTTCCTGAAATTTTAACAATTTCAGAAGAACAATTACAGTCGTTCTTACAAGAAAATAAAGAATTAAGTGTGTATGAACATGCGTTAGAAGAAATTACACGTCAGCGTCCGCATGTACTGTCAGAGGCGGAAGAAGCGTTGTTAGCAGAAGCATCTGAAGTTATGAGTGCATCAAGTAATACATTTGGTATGCTTAATAATGCGGACTTAAAATTCCCATCTATTAAAGATGAAAATGGTGAAGAAGTAGAAGTAACACATGGCCGTTATATTCAATTTTTAGAAAGTGATGATCGTCGTGTTCGTCATGATGCATTCCATGCTGTTTTTGAAACGTATGGGAAATATAAAAATACATTTGCAAGCACACTTAGTGGTGCAGTGAAACGTAATAATTTCAACGCGCGCGTTCGTAAATACGATTCTGCACGCCAAGCTGCGTTAAGCAATAATAACATACCTGAAACAGTATATGACCAACTTGTCGAGACAGTAAATGATAACTTACATTTATTGCACCGTTATATTGATATTCGTAAACGTGCACTAGGTCTTGATGAACTGCATATGTACGATTTATATACACCACTTGTACCAGAAGTGAAAATGAATGTGAAATATGAAGAGGCACAAGAGATTCTGTTGAAATCTTTAAACGTCCTTGGTGATGAGTATGTTGAGATTTTGAAAGAAGCATATGAAAATCGCTGGGTAGATGTATATGAAAACAAAGGAAAACGAAGCGGTGCGTATTCATCTGGTGCATATGGAACAAATCCGTATATTTTAATGAACTGGCATGATAATGTAAATAATTTATTTACACTTGCACATGAGTTTGGTCATTCTGTGCATAGCTACTATACAAGAAAAACACAGCCACATGTATATGGTGACTATTCCATATTCGTTGCGGAAGTTGCATCAACTTGTAACGAAGCAATTTTAAATGATTACTTATTAAAAACGACAGAAGATAAGAAAGAACGTTTATATTTATTAAATCATTATTTAGAAGGATTCCGCGGAACTGTATTCCGTCAAACGATGTTTGCTGAATTTGAACATATCATTCATAAAAAGGTACAAGAAGGCCATGCAGTAACGCCAGATATGTTAACAGAGATTTACTATGATTTAAATAAAAGATACTTTGGCGATGCTTTAGTCATCGATAAAGAAATTGGCTTAGAGTGGTCTCGTATTCCGCACTTCTATTACAACTATTATGTTTATCAATATGCAACAGGATTTAGTGCGGCAACAGCTTTATCAAAGCAAATTTTAGAAGAAGGACAACCAGCAGTAGAACGTTATACTAACGAATTCTTAAAAGCTGGAAGCTCCGACTATCCAATTGAAGTATTGAAAAAAGCAGGAGTAGATATGGCATCACCAGAGCCTGTTAAAGAGGCATTACAAGTATTTGAAGAGAAGTTAAATGAATTAGAAGCGCTATTATTTGAAGGTAAATAATAGTGAAAGAAGGAGGGCGAGAGTGGAATTTCTCGCCTTCTTTCTTTTTAAAAACCTTTGAACCGCTTTCTATGATTGAAATAAGAGAGGCCAATAACAATGACTGCAAACAAAAGTGGCAAAGCAATCATCTTTGGAAATGCTTGTAATAGTGAAAGAATGTACAGAAAAAAAGAAATACAAATGCCAAATAGTAGAAAAAAGATATGTGTTTTTTTCATGAAATCCCTCCTAAAAAGCTTCTTTTCATAGCTTATTCAGTAATGAAAACGTTTAGAATGTGACAAAAGTGTGAAATTCGACAAAAAGGCTTGTCATCTGACGTCGAATCTTGTAATATAATAAGCGTGAACGAATTCACATACAAACATATACCCCTTTGTTTGAACGTGAAAATTTCTCCCATCCCCTTTAATATTTTTATAAGCCGTAAAGAAAAAGACCTGGTGTTTACACCAGGTCTTTTTCTTTTGCAATCCATTTCCAATAACGTTCGCATTTCACTTCAATCATTCGTACTTTTCTTTTCAATGACAATTTTTTTAGTTCTCGTTCTATTTCTTGCTCTGAGCAGTTATAAATAAATGCAATTTCTTTTGATGACATAAATTGGACCATTTCTAATAAGAATTCCAGTGGTGGTAAAGGTGCTGGCTCAATGTCACATTTTACAATTTCTTTTAAGAGTTGTACGTACACATCATACGAATAAATTCCTGCAATTTTAATGCCCTCTTCATCTGAATTTGCATGAAAGAATACGAGAGAAGGGATTTCGGTAATGTGCATTTCGTTTGTGAACTTTAAATCGCACTGAAATGCTTTTTTTGCACTAATCGAATGCAAATCTTTTTTAAATTCCTCTACATCAATGCCGCTTTGCTGTGCGCATGCAAGTAGTGATTGCAAATCTGGTTTTGATATATTTTCAAGAAAAATGTATTCTTGAAGTTTCCGTAAAAATTTCGAACCTGCTTTTCGACCTTGCAACTCAGCTGCTTTAATTGCCATAGAAACTAAATACGGTGTAGATGAGGCGTCCTGCATATGTACTTTTCCATCGCATGAAAAGCCGTGCAAACTTGTTGTCTTTTCCCACACAAATCGAATATTAGCAGGTTTATTCCATTTGTGTGGGGAGGCGATTGCCCCTTCCACTTTGCCGGTTAATATGTGCCGAATCGAAAAATATTTTCCGTATTCGAGCCATAATTTAATGATGACTGGTTCGATTTCCCAGCAATCTTTGCAAAGTGGATCAATAAACAAATAGGCTTCCACAGATTTATGTTCGCATTTGGAAAGAGAAGGAATGCGCATATGCTTTGCTTCCTGTTTATCCATTACGCTTCACCTGTTTCGTTTGGAGTGTTGACCATATGCTGCGCAGTTAATGCTAAACGTTCAAAAACAAATTCTCGAATCTGCCCTTGTACTCCTGTATCTTCCATTGCTTGCTCCATACATGCTAACCAGGCTTTCGCGCGCTTTGGTGTAATCTCAAAAGGGAGATGGCGTGCTCTTAGCATAGGGTGACCATGTTCCTCTGTATACAAATTCGGCCCACCTAAATACTGCGTTAGAAATTGCTTCTGCTTCCTGGCTGTTTCTGTCAAATCGTCTGGGAAGATGGGAGATAAGTCAGGGTGTTTACTGACATAGGAATAAAACGTATCGACTAATGCTGCAATGCCTTGTTCACCGCCAATTGCTTCAAATGGTGTCATCGGTTGCTTGTTCATCCTGTATAAACTCCTTTTTCCATCAAATGTATATCTATTGTAGCAATGGATTGTCACGAAGAGCAACTAAACAGCTCTTGTGTAATCCTTTGCCCATTTTTTCCTTAAGATAAAGCTAAATATAAGTGCAACATTGGTAAAGGTGAACCATTAGTAGGAAAAGCACCTACTGATGGAAGTTCCATTTTACCCAGCTACTCACAATCAGTAACCTTCCTTTTCATAGAAGAAAAAACAAAGAGGGAAGGACTGACCGTAAGAGCCCGATTGGTGAGGGCTTTCCATCAGTGAGAAAAAACTTCTACTAATGGAAGTTTCACTTTAGCGTGCTTTGTTTTGTTTGGCAAGAAAAAAGCGTTGCACTTTATTTTTTGTATGGCGAACAGGTATATGGTATTTGTTCAATAAATTGAGGAAATCAGCTTTGCCCGCTGCTTCATCTTGTACTTCATATTCAAGTTCATAATCATCGTGATTGTAATAGAAACTATGATCAAATACAAGTGTGCCGCCCTTAAATGTAGTTTCTGCTCGTTCTGTTGTTAAGCTTCCCATATAAGCTAAAGTAGAAACAGGGATTTGCAGGGCATGTAGTTGATCTGCTACAGGGCCTGGAATGAGCCCGTTTGTTTCCATCATTAGTTGTGCTTCTCGTGCTGTTAAAGGTTGATGAGTTTCCAGTAACCCAATTTCAGCTGGTTGTTTTAAAGTTAATGTATAAGCTCCGTCTTTATGACGAATACGAAGAGCAGAGCCTGCTGCTTTTAAAGAAAAATGAGGTGTTTCAAAGTAATGATTCACTTGTTTTGTAAATGATTCGATAGAAAACACATCGCATAATGCTTGAAATTCTTCTTCTGTGACCATATTTTTAAATTCAATTTCAATTTCTTGTGTCATTGTATAAGCTCCTTCTTAAGAGTAATTCTTTAGACATTATCGCTTTTTCGCAAATTTGGTTCAATGTTTTATTTGTTTGCGTCTATGTTATGATACAATAATAGTGTGAAGTAAGACAGGAAGTTGATATGGAGGAGTTAGAGCATGCAAAATAAAATCCAAGTTAAGAGCGTAGAAGAAAGAGAGAATGCTCTTATTTTTTGTGCGGAAAATATTGAAATACAAGTGGAGGAGTTAAAGGCGCGTAATCACGTACTTGTAGACTCAGATCATTTATCATTTTTATATATTTTAGAAAACGAATCAGCATTCATTTATGTAAGTATTCCGCATACATGTTGGGAAGCAATGCACAGTGCAATGAAGAATGATAAAGCAATGTTTGTTCGTGTAAATAATACTGAAATTGAATTAGCACAATTGAAAGAAGAAGTGGAATATTTAATTGAAAATATTGAAGGTAATGCAAATTACGGAGAAGAACTTGTAACGACTGTAGAAAAGGTATTTCTATAAGCAAATGGATTGACTTTGGTGGTGGTTGAAATGAATCGTAATTGGGAAGAATTTTTAGCGCCGTACCACCAAGCGGTGGCAGAGCTAAAAGTGAAATTAAAAGGAATGCGTTCTCAGTTTACAATGTTAACAGAACACTCTCCGATCGAGTTTGTAACAGGTCGGGTAAAGTCGGTTGCAAGTATTATTGATAAGGCGGAAAAGAGAAATGTACCGCTTGACCGACTCGGAGAAGAAATGCAGGACATCGCTGGTCTTCGGATGATGTGTCAATTTGTTGATGAGATTAAGCCTGTTGTCGAATATCTTCGAAAACGAAATGACTTTGAAATTGTGGAAGAACGAGATTATGTGACGCAAAAGAAAGAAAGTGGTTATCGTTCATATCACGTTGTAATTAGTTATCCTGTTCAAACGATTTGTGGAGAGAAAAAAGTATTAGTTGAAATTCAAATTCGAACATTAGCAATGAATTTTTGGGCAACAATTGAGCATTCTTTAAATTACAAATATAGTGGGCGTTTTCCAGAAGATATTAAAGTGCGCCTTCAGCGTGCGGCAGAAGCAGCATTTTTATTAGATGAAGAAATGTCTTCGATTCGTCTTGAAATTCAAGAAGCACAAAAGGTTTTTTCGCGCAAACAAGAAGCGAAAGAATCCGAATCATAAACTAAAGGGTGTTGGGCGATGAAATTTGCAATTATGTCAAAGGGAGATCAATCATCAAACGCACTTGCAAGTACAATGACAGGTTACTTGCAAGATTTTGGGTTTACAATGGATGAGGCGGAACCCGATATTGTAATTTCTGTTGGGGGGGATGGGACGCTCTTATACGCGTTTCATCGTTACTATAATCGATTAGATGAGACAGCTTTTGTTGGTGTACATACGGGACATTTAGGGTTCTATGCAGATTGGTTGCCAACAGAAGTAGAAAAACTTGTGATTGCAATTGCGAAAACACCGTTTCAAGTGGTGGAATATCCGCTTTTAGAAGTCATTATTCGCTATGTGAATGGAAGTAAGGAATCACAGTATTTAGCAATGAATGAAGCGACAGTAAAAAGCGCAGAAGGAACATTAGTAACAGAGGTGGAAATTCGCGGAGAATATTTTGAAACGTTCCGCGGGGACGGTCTTTGTATTTCTACTCCTTCTGGAAGTACAGCCTATAATAAAGCGCTAGGCGGAGCAATCATTCATCCTTCGATTGAAGCGATACAAATTGCGGAAATGGCTTCGATTAATAACCGTGTGTTCCGTACAGTCGGTTCACCGCTTGTTTTACCGAAGCACCATACATGTGTTTTAAAGCCATCGGCAGGAATGAATTTACAAATTACGGTCGATCATTTAACGATGGTTCATCAAGACGTAAAGTCAATTCAATACCGCGTTGCAAACGAGAAGGTGAGATTCGTTCGTTTTCGCCCATTCCCATTTTGGAAACGTGTTCGCGATTCGTTCGTTGCGGGTGAATAGAGAGGATTTATGTATTTGAGAAGATTTACATTAAAATGGTGTATGACAGAAGCAGAGAAGGGAATGCTCATTCGGGAATTTCTAAAAACGAAAGGGATTTCTAAAGCTGCTTTGACAGATATAAAGTTTCAAGGTGGGGCAATTGAAGTTGACGGTAAGCATGCGACGGTTCGGCACGTATTACAGGCCGAGGAAGTATTGCAAGTGTTTTTTCCGGTTGAGGAGAGAAGTGAAGGAATGCTGGCTGAAAATATTCCACTGACTGTCCTGTATGAGGATGAATCCGTAATGGTAATCAATAAAGAACCATACATGTCAACCATTCCGTCAAGGGAACATCCGGCAGGAAGTGTTGCGAATGCGCTTCTTTATCATTATGACAGGCAGAATCTTGCAAGTACGGTGCATATTGTAACGAGACTGGACCGTGATACGTCAGGACTTATGCTTATTGCGAAAAACCGTTTCATTCACCATCTTTTATCAAAACAGCATCAGCAAAAGCAAGTGCAACGAACATATGAAGCAATCGTTCATGGAGAATTGCTAGAAGAGTCGGGAACGATTGATGCGCCAATTGGAAGAAAAGGCGATAGCATTATTGAACGAATGGTATGTGAAGACGGTCAAAAAGCAGTTACGCATTTTCAGGTGATGGAGAGATTTCCTGATAAAACAAGAGTCTCACTGCAGTTAGAAACAGGAAGAACACATCAAATTCGTGTACATATGGCATATTTAGGCCATCCGCTATTAGGGGATGACTTGTATGGGGGAAGTAAGTCGCAGATGAAACGACAAGCGCTTCATAGTACGAGTTTAACCTTCTATCATCCTATTTTAGAAAAACAGATGAAATTTCATGCGGATGTGCCAGAAGATATGAAAGAATTATTAAAATAAGCTGCCTTCACATGAGGGCAGCTTTATTTTTTAGTTATGTAATTGGACGAAATTTCTCAGGCACAAACGGCATCGAAGAAGGAACTGAAATCGTCTCCATCTCTGGATAGCGCAGCCCTGTCAGTTTCCCGCCAAAAACAGCTCCTGTATCAATATTTACCGTATGATTGACAAAACGAGGTTCTGCCACAGGAGTGTGACCATACACAATCCAAGCTTCTCCTTCATAATGCTTCGCCCAATCACGGCGGACAGGTGAACCATCAGGATGTTTTTCTCCAGTAATGTCCCCATACAATACGAAAGTTTGGACTTTCTTATCACTTCTTCCGATATAATCTTGGCGAATACCAGCGTGACAGACGATGAGTTTTTTGTTATCAAGCACATGATAGAGAGGTGACTGTTCGTAAAGATCGATAAATTTTTTCTGTACTATTTTTTGTTCGCGAGTTTGAAGGGTTTCATATTCAGCGACAGTTGTTTCTAATCCGTGTGCGATTGTTACGTTACGTCCGATGAAAAATCGGTACAACTTATTACAATGATTTCCCGGAGCGTAATAAGCTTCTTTTTTATTTATTACAAGCTCCCATACAATTTCAATCATTTTTAGGGATGCCGGGCCACGGTCAGTAATATCTCCGACAAAAGCAAGTTGTCTCTTCTCTGGATGGACAGGAAGACCGCTATCCCAGTTATAACCGAGCTGCGCTGTTAATGTTTGAAACTCTTCTAAACAGCCATGGATATCTCCGATAATATCGTACTTCATTTCACAACCTCCATCTTATTTTTACTTAGTATACCTAAATTGGATATAGAAAAAACCATACCCGCTGGATATGGTCTAATCAAACATAAACGTTTTTGTTCGCGATCGTACGTTCAGTACAAAGCCAATCGCAATCATATATGTCAGTAAGGAACTACCGCCATAACTCATAAGAGGAAGGGTAATCCCTGTAATCGGAAGTAATCCAATTGTCATCCCAATATTTTGGAATACTTGGAATGTAAACATTCCAATCGTTCCTGCACATAAATAGCTACCGAATGGATCATTACTTTCTAAAGCGATATGAATCATACGATAAATTAATAGGAAGAACAGTGAAATAACAACGCTTGCTCCTAAAAATCCAAATTGCTCAGCAATGTTTGTGAAAATAAAATCGGTATGCGGTTCTGGGAAGTATACTTGACCATTCTCCCAGCCTTTACCGTGCAATTCACCTGATCCGGTTGCTAAAACAGCTTGCCTTAACTGATATCCTTGTGTTTCATATTCATAAGGTGCTAACCAGCCGTAGAAACGATCTAATTGATATTCTTTTAAAATATGTTCTTTAAAGAATGCTGTATGCGCAAAGTAAGTGTACGTTAACGCAGAACCAGCCGCTATAACAAGTGTAGCTAAACCGAAAATAAAGCGCCAGCGTATACCTGAAACTAAAATCATCGCTGCGAGCATCGCTGAAATAACCATCGTATTTCCTAAGTCTGGTTCTTTCGCAATTAAAAGTAGTGGTGGTAAACTTGCGCCAAATATTTTGCCGAGTAAAATGAGATCCTCACGCGGCGTCCGAAACGGATACTTTTCATTATGATTGACGATAATGCGGCCAACGACAATGATTAAAAATAACTTCATAATCTCGGAAGGCTGGAAGTTACCAAGACCCGGCAAGCTATACCAAGCAGTAGCCCCTTTAATTGTTACAGCTCCGGGGATTTTTAATTCAAGCCCAATCAGTAAAATCATCGCAAATCCATACAAGTACCAAGCGATTTGTTTATATCGGTCAAAATCAATAACCATAATCGCAAAAATTGCGATAGCCCCAATGAAATACCATTGAATTTGTTTCGCAACAAAGTTTACCTGTTGTAAAGCCGGTGGTAAAGATGGTTGTGCACTTGCGATAGCAAAACAACTCACAGCCCCGATTACGAGTACAATCAGGATTAATATGTAATCTATTCGATATTGAGAATTCTTATCTTTCAACGTACGTAGTCCTTTCTATTGCTCTTTGCGTAATACAAAAAAAGACGCTATTACCATATTAGCGGATTTTGGATGGTTTGCAAATATGTTGTTTGGATTTTGAGTGTGAGATGTTAGATTATATAGATATAAATTGAGAAACTGAGATAAAACCTTTCTTTTTTAGATGGGAGAGAGCGTCCGACCATGCATAGAAGCGGTCAGGGCCTATTTTCGCCCCGTGCCAAGTTTAAAACAAAGGGAGGGAGTGAGAGCGGTTCCCTTTTATTCTTCATAGCCGTGATTTATCCAGCAAGTACTTTTAAATAGAGGAAATAAAGATTGAGCTTTCGTAGTAGCAGGAAAGTGAAAGAGCAAAAGAGAAGTAAAGAACCAGTTATACTAATAATTTTGTTTTGCCTTATTTTGAATTTGTGATATGATATAAATATATTACCAGGTACTAATAACTGATATTATTTAATAAATTTAGGGGGATAAATAAATGAATCTTCTCAACTTAAAAGGAAAAAACATTATCGTAATGGGAGTTGCGAACCAACGAAGCATCGCTTGGGGTATTGCTCGTTCACTACACGAGGCAGGAGCAAACTTAATTTTCACATATGCAGGTGAGCGTCTAGAAAAAAACGTACGTGATCTAGCAGAATCATTAGAAGGACAACAATCACTTGTTTTACCATGTGATGTAACAAACGATGAAGATATCGCGCGTTGCTTCCAATCGATTAAAGAAGAAGTAGGAGTTATCCACGGATTAGCACACTGCATCGCATTCGCAAACCGTGATGACTTAAAAGGTGAATTTGTTGATACATCTCGTGATGGATTTTTACTTGCACAAAACATTAGCTCATTCTCATTAACAGCTGTAGCAAGAGCTGCGAAGCCATTAATGACAGAAGGCGGCAGCATCGTTACATTAACATACCTTGGTGGAGAGCGCGTTGTAGCAAACTACAACGTAATGGGCGTTGCAAAAGCATCACTAGACGCAAGCGTAAGATACTTAGCAAACGACTTAGGGCAGCACAACATTCGCGTAAACTCTGTATCAGCAGGACCAATCCGTACGCTATCAGCAAAAGGTGTTGGCGACTTCAACAGCATCTTAAAACAAATCGAAGAACGCGCACCACTTCGTCGTAACGTAACACAAGAGGAAGTTGGTAACACAGCGTTATTCTTATTCAGTGATTTAGCAAGCGGAGTTACTGGTGAGAACATTCATGTGGATTCTGGGTATCATATTTTAGGGTAATGAAGAATCAGAGTTGAAATTAGATGTAATATTTTAGGTGGAAAAGCACCACACATGTTCATCAAACTAAGATAAGCTTATATCCATATAACATAAAGAACAAACGCTATCCTTTTTGCAAAAATATGCAGAAAGGATAGCGTTTTTCTATTATGCTTCAGATGGGAGAGCAAGTGTTGAGGAAGTAATAAAAAGGATTACTTAAATTTGATAATTGTATATACGTATGAAAAGTATAAAATGTATAAGTAAACCGAACCGGATGTAGGTGATTTTCTCAAGATGACGGAAATAAACTTTAATAATCATTCATCTTATTGTAGCGGTTACTTGAAGCGAAAGGCATAATCTCGTCTTATTATTTTATGTGAAAATAAATGGTGAAATATTTTTGTTTGCGAAAATATATATTTATAAATTATTGAAGAAAACGAGTTGAAATGATAAGATGAAAAATTTAAATCAAGGAGGGAGAGCGGTGTCGAAGAGTGCTGGTGCTCCAAAAAAGAAAGGCGTTTTATTTGTGATGAATCCTATAGGTGGAGGAGTAGAACATTATCAAAATATGTATATTGAACAGAATCAGCATAAGTATAGAATTTATAAGATGACGTTTAGAGCTGGAATGTTTTGTATAGAAGATATGAATCAGGAACACCCCCTGTACTATGATTTAGAGTTACATAATTATGATGAAACGAGTTTTCGATCGCTACTCAAGTCAATGGATATTGAACTAATTTATATCAATCATCTCATTAAATTCCCTATATTTAAGTTTATAAATCTTATTCAATATTCTGGGATTGAGTATATTTATTTTATACACGATTTTTTTTGTGTATGTCCTCTAGTTAACTTGATTAAAAGAAATGGCCCTTACTGCAATAATGAAACAGATGTGAATATATGTAAGGCATGTTTGGATGGAGGGAGAGAAACAGATATTCAAACTTGGAGAAAAAATTTCGAGTTTTTTTTATCAAATGCCCAGAAGGTAATCGCTCCAAGCAACAGTGCAAAAGAAATTATAAAAAAACATTTTCCTGACATTATTATAGATGTACAGGAACATCCTTTATCTCCTAATATCTACTATACATATACCTCTGAATTTGCAAATGAAAAACAGCTTAATGTTGCCTTCGTAGGAAATATATACAAAAATAAAGGATCACACATTTTATATAAACTTAAAATGGAAATTGAAAGGAGGAAGCTACCTTTTTGTATAAAAGTAATTGGGTTAACAGATAGGCACAAAAGAAGATTTGTCAGTCCAAGCGGACATTTTGTTGTAACAGGACCATATGATAATAGGGAATTTTCTAATCTGTTGGCAACACATAAAATAGCTATCGTTATAACTTCTTCGATATGTCCAGAGACATTTTCTTATACAACTAATGAGGCTATGTTTTCAGGGTATCCTGTCATTGCATTTGATATGGGAGCGCCAGCGGAGCTAATCAAAAAATATAACGGGGGATGGATTTTGAAAGAAGTGAGTGGTAGGAGTATCTTACAATTGTTACAAAAGCTCTTAGTAAATCGCAGTGAGATTTTAGAAAAAGCGGGTAATCTATCAGTAGTCTGTCAAAATAAAGGGATTTTCTAATCTTTTCAAAAGATGCATTAAGATATTATCGTGTTTTGTAACTCGAATTCAAAAATGATAATTGTGTATGTAGAAGAGTCGCATTAAATCGTTCTATTGTTGATAAAGATGTTTTTAGATGCTTTTTTTAATCATATTAAGTGAAGGGGGCTGTTTTACAGGAAATAACAATAGCCCCCACAGGAAATATTTCATAGGTAAAAAAGAACGATGAAATTTATGCGAGAATTTGATTTACAGAGATAGGAAGTTTACTTTATGTTTTTAAGAGGCTTTTCGTTAAATCAAATCCCAACTTACAGGTGTCCCCTTAGCAACATCTTTTTTCACTTTTTTTCCTAGTAAAATAGGGAGGTATTTTGGTGCTAAACCATAACCAGGTCGAATAGCTTTTATATTTTCTGTTGTTAAAAGATCCCCAGCTTTCATATCTTGTGCCACATATAGAGAACGTCGAAACTTTAATGAGCTTTTTTCCATATCAGTCGGTCCGTAATAAATCTTCCCTAGTGACTTCCATGCCCTTTCTGTTTCAATAACAAGAGAATTTAGTTCATCTGCTTCCATTGAAAACGCCGAGTCTACTCCTCCATCAGCTCTAGATAAAGTGAAATGCTTTTCGATTACAGTTGCACCCATTGCAACACTTGCGATTGCAGCTCCCACTCCTAATGTGTGATCTGATAAACCTACTTCACATTGAAATAATTCTCTCATATGGGGGATTGTATGAATATTAGTGTTTTCTGGAGAAGCAGGGTAAGTACTTGTACATTTCAATAAAATAAGATCTTTACAGCCCGCTGATCTGATAGTCGTGACAGTCTCATCTAATTCTGAAATTGTAGCCATACCTGTTGAGATAATAAGAGGTTTTCCGGTAGAGGCAGCTTTGCGGATTAAAGGAATATCAGTATTTTCAAAAGAAGCAATTTTATAACAAGGGACATTGAGAGATTCTAGAAAATCAACTGCTGTTTCATCGAATGGGGTGCTGAATGGGATGATACCTAATTCTGTACATTTATCAAAGAGTGGTTTGTGCCATTCCCATGGTGTGTAAGCTTGTTGGTATAGTTTATAAAGTGTGTTTCCTTTCCATAAGCTGTTTGTATCTTCTATTTTAAAATCTTTGTTATCGATATCAAGTGTCATAGTATCGGCTGTGTAAGTTTGAATTTTTAGAGCATGTGCGCCAGCTCTTGCTGCAGCTTCAACTATTTGCAATGCACGTTCTAATGACTGGTTATGGTTTCCAGACATTTCAGCAATGATAAATGGTTGGTGGTTGCGACTAATTTTCCTTCCATTAATTTCAATTTCATTCATTTTATCTTCTCCTTTTTAACCATTCATTTTTGCTTTACCGATTATATCTTTTACTGACGTATTCCATCCATTAGTAAGTAAATGCAAATATATTTTTTTATCTTTTAATCTATGATAACTACCGCCAGAAGGTTGCGGTTTCCTCATAACTTTTCCAGAATAAATGAATTTCCAATTTTCAATGAAAAGTCGTTCTATTTCTTGGCATAGTCTATCGTAGGCGGTTTTTAATGTATCATTTTCTTTGTAGGGAACTTCCGATTGAGTGATAATATCGCCCGTATCTAACCCGTTATTCACATAATGAATTGTAACCCCTTTAGGTGTATCTTCAAGGAAACTCCATAAATTTGGATCAGCACCCTTATTCCAAGGAAGATAAGAGATATGCAAATTAATAATTTTGTTATTAAATTTCTCAATAATAGAAGGAGGAATCATATATCTGTATCCATAGCTGACGATAAAGTCAATATTAATAAGAATAGGTGAGTGAATGTCTATTCTATTTTCATAGAAAACAACACTATTTCCAGATGATTTAAGAAAACTGTACAAATTATTACATTTAGATCCTAATAATAGAATGTTCATAATATCTTCCTTAACATTTAATATTGTAAAATCTTTGATACTACACGTGTTTTTCCAAAAGCGTCTACAATCTCCAATGCTTTTCTAGAAGATCCCTCTAAATCAAAGTTTCCGCTCCTAACAATCTCAAGGGCATTACAAATATCCTTCTCGTAAATTTCTTCTGATTTTCCAATGTAAAAATCAATCCCTAAATCTCCTACTGTTTTACATATTTCAACTTGATTATGCGCTACTGAGATTAATAGTGCGGGTAATCCTAAACAATATCTTTCCCAAGTGGTTGAACCTCCAGCACATATGGCTAAATCCGCTTCATTCATTAATCTAGACATATAATCAATATTATGATGAAAGACCATATTTGGATGCTTTTTGCATAAATTTTGGATGAAATCTTTTTGAGGATTTGATCGACCGATAACTACATGAATAAGAAGCTGCGTATATTCTATTGCTTCTAGAGCTTTGATTACTTTGGAAGTTTCATTAGTGGGATCACTTCCACCAAAAAATATGAGTATTGTTTTAAGGGGATTTGTTCTTTTTCTTACATTTTTTCGTGCTTTTAAAAATTCGGATCTTAGCAATGCATATTTGGGGCCTAATAATTTTATACAATTTATAGGGATCAATTCTTCGTATCTTTGATCTATGTTTGCATAATAATTTTGATCTAGCAGTAGATCACATATATGTAACCTATCTGCTAAATCATCTATAACCATTATATAGTGGGCGAACTCCTTTAACTTTTCTTCCCACTTTTTATCTAAAGCATAATGATCTACAATGAGCCAATCAGCAAAGTGAATGCTTTTACGTATCATTTCTATTGTTTGTTGAGCATCAATTTCCCAGCTCGTTTGAAGCCATTGAGCATGTGTAGTATTACAATTATTTCTTACTAACTTCATTTTAGGCAACATATATACTGTGTGTCCCTGAGATTTTATAAAGTTACACATATGACCGTCCAATTCCCTAGATATAAAGGAAATCTGATGTCCTTGATTTTTTAACTCTTTTGCTAAGGTTAAACATCGCATAACATGCCCTGTTCCAATCTCTATAGAAGCGTCAACACGAATGAGTATGTTCATTTAAACTATATCCCTAATTTTTTTTGTTCTATATGGCTATTAATATAAAACAGGTCTGGTTCTTGTTTTAATAAATTTAAAATATCAATGAAAGAAAATTGGGGATTAACTGGATATAGTTTTGTAATAATTTTTTTTATAAAGATAAAGTCTTCTTTCGTATCTACAGTCCAGCGATGTTTACTTTCATCTAAGTGATTCTGGACATTGAACAGTTTAAACGTTTTAGGGGTGTTATATATATATGCAGTCACATGCTCGCGATAGGATGGCTGATTTGCTTTTTCATATGTTTGTTTTAAAATTCGGTAGGGCATAACTTCTGTATCTAAACCTCTTGGATAAGTACGGATTAATGTGTTAGATACATAATCATATTTATTTTGATGTTCTAAATAGCAATTAACTATCTTATCAATAATATCAGGATCAATAACGGGACAATCTGAAGTTAATCGAACTACAACATCTACAGAAAATTGTGTTGCAGCTTCATAATAACGTGATAATACATCATCTGCTGATCCACGATAATAAGGAACAGAAAGTTGTTCGCAAAGCTCAATGATTGGATTATCATTTTGATTTGTAGTAGTCGCTACAATAATTTGGTTAATTGTTTTCGCTCTTTTTACTCGTTCAATTTGATATTCTAATAGTGTTTTATCAAGAACTTTCTTCATTATCTTCCCCGGAAGTCTAGTTGAGCCCATTCGAGCTTGAATAATAGCGGCAACTTTCATTTCATCACCTTTTTATTCACTTATTTTTTATAGAAATTGATTACCTTTTTAACTGCTTGAATGACATCATTAGCGTCTTGTTCACTCATTTCTGAAAATAATGGTAGAGTAATGATACTTTCATATAATTTTTCAGCATTAGGACAAATTCCTTTTTGATAACCTAATTTTTGATAGTAGGGTTGTAAATGAATTGGAATGTAGTGAACATTGACACCAATATTTTCTTGCTGTAACGCTTGAAAGATTTCTTTTCGATCAACTTTTAGCATTGGTAAATTTAACTGAATGATATACAAATGCCAACTTGAATCAACATGATCTAATTGTTTTGGAAGAATAACTTCAGGTAAATCTTTTAGTGCCATATTATACATTGATACATATTGTTTTCTTTTAGCAATAAAAGAATCTAATTTTTGCAGTTGTGATAATCCAAGAGCAGCTTGAATATCTGTCATCCGATAATTATAGCCAAGAAATTGCATTTCATAGTACCAAGGTCCATGATTTTCAGTTAGGTTATTAGGGTTACGGGTGATTCCATGGGTTCTAAACTGAAGAAGTTTTTGATAGTAGTCTTCATTATTTGTTGTAATGATTCCGCCCTCGCCTGTTGTAATATGTTTGACGGGGTGAAAACTGAACATGGTCATATCACTAATTGAACCAATTTT
Source organism: Bacillus pseudomycoides DSM 12442 (assembly GCF_000161455.1). GTDB lineage: Bacteria > Bacillota > Bacilli > Bacillales > Bacillaceae_G > Bacillus_A > Bacillus_A pseudomycoides. The sequence continues at coordinate 1,073,449 of NZ_CM000745.1, read as the reverse complement.
TTTCTTTTTGTAAGTAGCGCCTAATGCATGAGCTGCATCTTCGATTACTGTTAGGTTATATTCTTGGGCAATTTTTGAAATTTTTTCAAGTTCAACTGGCTGTCCAGTAAAATGTACAGGTATAATTGCTTTTGTTTTATTTGTAATCTTATCTTTTATTAAATTAGGATCAATATTGTAAGTGTCGGATTTTATATCCGTAAATACCGGAACGCCACCTTGGTAAAGGACACAGTTAGAACTGGCAGCGAACGTCATTGATGTCGTGATGACTTCATCATCATTGGATATCCCCGCTGCAAAACAGGCGCCATGTAGGGCGGCTGTTCCACTTGAAAATGCTACGGCGTATTTCGCACCTACATATGCTGCCACTTGATTTTCAAATTGTTTTATTGTTGGACCGGTTGTAATAAAATCACTTTTTAAAACGTTGATTACGGCTTGAATATCATCTTCATCAATGGATTGCTTGCCGTATGGCAAATAATGATTCCGTACGGGTTTTCCGCCATGAATTGCTAAACAATACTTCATGATCCTTAATACTCCCTTATATGTTGTTTTGACTTATTTAGACTGTTTTTTTATCTTATTCACTAATTAACTGTTTTAACTCTTCTTTTGTTAACCAATGTTCATTTTTGTCGCTTGTATAACTAAAACCTGCTGGAAGCGGTTTGCCTTCACTTATATACGCTTTATCCCACCAATTAAATTCTGGTTGAATGATATAATAATCTTCAAATTCTAAAGTATGACGGGCATCATCTTCAGTTATCATAGCCTCATGAAGCTTCTCGCCTGGACGGATGCCTATAAACTCAATTTTACATTTAGGTGCAATTACTTTTGCCAAGTCTGTTACTTTCATGCTGGGGATTTTAGGGACAAAAATTTCCCCGCCCTTCATTCGCTGAAGGTTATCAAGAACAAATTGTACTCCCTGATCAAGTGTTATCCAAAATCGTGTCATACGTTCATCCGTTATAGGGATTTTCCCGGTTTTTTTTATGCTTTTAAAAAATGGTACTACACTGCCTCTGCTGCCTACTACATTTCCGTATCGTACCACTGCAAATCTGGTGTCCTTTTTCCCTGCATAAGCATTTGCTGCAACAAAAAGTTTATCTGATGCTAATTTCGTTGCACCGTATAAGTTAATTGGAGAGGCAGCTTTATCTGTGCTCAAAGCAATGACACGTTTCACACCACAATCCATAGCAGCTTCAATTACATTCTGAGCGCCATAGATATTTGTTTTAATTGCTTCAAACGGATTGTACTCACATGCACCGACATGCTTTAAAGCAGCTGCATGAACTACAATATCCACCCCAGCAAAAGCACGGTATAAACGAGCTTTATCACGTACATCCCCAATAAAAAAACGAATACGCGAATCTGTATACTCTTGAGCCATTTCGTATTGTTTCAATTCATCACGACTAAAAACAATAATCTTGTTTACACCAAGTTCTAGGGCTTTTTTTATAAATCTCTTTCCGAAAGAGCCTGTTCCACCTGTAACTAAAATTGTTTTTCCTGTTAAATCCATTTTTTTCACAGCCTTTTTTTATTGAATCCATTTTCACTATCTATTACTATGAATATTTCGGGAAAACGTTTGGGTATCATCTCTACATTTCCTTATAATTTTCCCGAAATGGTGAATAAGCCTAGATTGAAGTCTACTTTTAACTGTTTTGTGATTTATTTCTTGGTTCAGGAAATGATAAATATGTTAAATAGTTTTTTATATTATTGAGAGGCTAGAAATCAAAATCTTCGTTTTTAGATATAAGAGGTATCTTCAGGTTTTCTAATCAAAAAGTGTTACATGTTCATAAGCTGTTCAAGTTCAGAGAGGGATTATGTATTTAATATAGAGATAATGCACCATCTTTTTTCAAGCTAGACTATGTAACTATACAAAAAGACAAACAAAACATAGCATAGTAAAAGTAAAAGCCTAAATCTGCTTTCTATTGTTCGATCGCATAGTTTATACCACTAATTAGTAATTAATAAAAACATCGATCGTGTACAACTAGTTGATTAAAAACTTAAATAATAGAAATGTATCTTCAGTAATAAAAACACGTAATTCAAAGAACTTTGAAATAGATGTTGAATGGCGCAATTAATAAAAAAATATATATCTTTTAATTTTAATAGTTATTTTTTGGTTTTTTGAATTATATAAGCGAGGGTGAACAATGTGTTTCAAGGGTTTTTAAATTTTAAAGGGCAAGAAATAATAATGACCAAGGACTTGTTTAGAAATATTAAAAATGATTTCACCTATGAATTTTGGATAAAGCCTCAAAAGGAAATTCAATTAAATGAGGAATCGGATCAAGGAAAACATGGAATTTTTGGTCAAAGATATATTATTGGTCCAGGGCATCCTGTAATTGAACGAAAAGATGAATCGGGTGCCGGAGTATCGGTTGGAACGAATGGTATAACGGTATATGAACACAGTCACAATTATTTACCTCCTCTACTCACATATGAAATAAAAATAGACGATTGGACTCATATAGCTATTGTTTATGAAAATAAAACTCCAAATTTATATGTGAATGGAAGTTTTGTAAAAAGAGGATTAAAAAGTACTAAGACTAATGTCTTTGCCTCAGGAAGTATTGGAGGATGTGGAGCATACGGATATTTTGAAGGGAAAATGAATAGTTTGAGGATTTGGGGTTATTCAAAAAACGAAAAAGAGATTAAGCTCCATATGGATAAATGTTTAAATGGTGACGAACAAGGATTGATTTTAAATTGGAACTACGAAAAGCCAACATATATCCAATCTATTTCGAATACAAACGAGGAAGCTGATAAACCATCTTTTTTAAATGATTCTATTCGTAATCAATTTAGTTTAGAAACATTAAATGAATCAAATTATATTGAATATAATAATGAATTACTTGAAGATACTGAAGTGGATGTGATTATACCAATATATAATGGCTACGAATTTACAAAGAGATGTATAGAAAGTATATACAATAATATAGACATTCGTTGTAATTTATTTTTGATTAATGATGCTAGTACAGATCAACAGATATATCGTTTTTTGGAAAGCTTGAAATCTAACAAATTACCTCAAAGCTTAAAAAAATTAGTGGTTATACACAATGATAAAAACTTAGGATATGTACAAAGTATTAATAAAGGCTTACTTTTAACAACAAATCACCCCATCTTATTAAATAGCGATACAGAAATTCCACCTCATTGTTTTCGGCGCTTAATCAACCCTATTTTAGTAAATGATAAAATTTCATCCGTTACCCCTTTCTCAAATAGTGCTACGATTTGTTCCTATCCTAATTTTGTTCAAGATAATGAATTGCCATACAATATGACTGCAAATGAAGTCGATGCTTATTTTTCAAAATATGTCATTAACAAAGGGATAGTAATCCCAACAGGTGTAGGCTTCTGTATGGCATTAAATAGAAATGTTATTCATGATATCGGAATCTTTGATGATGAGGTTTTTGGCAAGGGGTATGGCGAGGAAAATGATTGGTGTATGGGAGCACGTCATAAAGGATATCAAAATATATTGATTCCAAATGTGTTTGTTTATCATAAACATGGTGTAAGTTTTAATCAAATAGATGGAAGTAAACAAGAGCTAATGTCAAGTAATTTAAAAAAACTACTTAACCGATACCCAGATTATAATAAAATCATACAAGACTTTATAAGGCTGGATCCAATAAAAAATATAAGAGAATTCATGAAAAGTATAATGGTTGCCGATAAATTTTCTTATAGAAAGGGCAGATTATTTATCGATCATGGCTTAGGTGGCGGTGCCTCAATCTATCAAACTAACTATATAAAAACATTAGAAGATGATGAGAGAATATACACGTTAACACCTGGGACAGATTATGTGATTTTAACTGATCATAATCATTCCGAACCAATAAATTATAATCTTAAAATAAGTAAACTAACTGAAATGAACTTTAAAAAATTATTAAGTGCTCTAAACATTGATTTGATTTTTATTAATCATTTATTTAAGTATCCCATTGAAAAAATGTTTCGTTTAATAAAACACTCACTTGTGGATTATTATTTTTACATTCATGATTTTTATTGTGTTTGCCCAAGCTATAATTTAATAAATCATCAAAAGAAGTATTGTAATGCTGAAACAAATGTAGATATCTGTCAGGGATGTATTGCGAAAATATTTCCGAAAGAAGCTATTCATATTGAAGGTTGGAGAGAAGCGTTTTATTCTTTTTTAATGGGTGCGAAAAAGGTAATTACCCCTAGTCATAACACGAAAGATATTATTCTAAAATACTATAAAGATATTGAGATAGAAGTAAGAGAGCATGTTATTAATCCAAAAATATCATACTCCTTTAAGGAGGAGTTTTTAAATAAAAAAGTTTTAAATATTGCTTTTATGGGAGCCATTGATTATCCGAAAGGATCAAGTATTATATATGAGCTAAAGGATTTAATTGTTAAAGAAAATTTACCAATAAATATAAAGGTGATTGGTATAACAAATATTCATTTTAATCCACACAAAAGTGCTGAAGGAAAGTTTGAAGTCACAGGAAGATATCAGGTGGATAATTTATCTGATATATTAGCTCAAAATGAAATAGCATTGGTTATTAATCCGTCCATTTGCCCTGAAACATATTCCTATACAACAAGTGAAGCAATGTTATCGGGATACCCCATTATTACATTTGATCTAGGCGCCCCTGCTGAACGAGTAGAAAAATATCAGTGTGGATGGATTCTTGACAACATGAATAGTAATGAAATATTAAATTTATTAAAAAACTTATTAAAAAATAGAGAACAAATCCACGAAAAAGCAAAGAAATTAAGAGATTTGCGGGAAGGAAATGAATTTTAGGATAAGGTCCACATATCTAATAGATTTGTAGTGAAAATAGGGATCTTTTATGTAATAAATGCCATTATTGTCTTTGTGCTATCTTTTATAAGAAAGAATATAATAAATGATACTGAAGACAAGGTTATTTTCGATTGAAAAAATAAGAAGGGGTGATGGTTATGTCACAAAAGTTTCTCTACTTACCAATCGAATCAAAAACAAGGGAATTAGACGCAAAATTACTCTTAACCTATTATGCAATTAAAGGGAATTATCGAATTATTCTGGGAACGCACACGCCTATTCTCTCTCACTTGGAGTTATTACCTAAGGGCATCATTTGTTCAAAGGGAACTCCTTATGGTGATGCAAGGAAAGAATATATGACTCGTGCATACAAACTAGGCTATTCTATTGTTGAATTGGATGAAGAAGAAGGATTATTCCTTAATAGTAATAATTATAGTCGTCTTGGAAAAGATGATACGTATGTTAAAATACTTGAGCATGTATATTGCTGGGGAGATGCTCATAAAGAAATAGTTACAAATACTTTTCCTAAATTTAAGGGAAAATTTCATTTAACTGGTCATCCACGGTTCGATTTACTCAAGAAAAAGTTCCGGGGGTTATATAATGATGAAGTGAAAATGATTGAACAGCGGTTTGGAGACTTTATTTTAGTAAATACAAGATTTACGCAATATAATCACTTTATAAGAGGGTTCAATCCTAACGAACATTATATAAAGGAAGTATACGAACATTTTATCCAATTAATTAAAGAATTAAGTGAGAAATATCCGAATCTCAATATTGTTGTTCGTCCTCATATTCATGAAAATGTAGATAGTTATCGAAAAGAATTGTCGGATTATAAAAATGTGTTTGTTGCCCATGATGGTAATGTGGTTATGTGGATTTTGGCCTCAAAAGTCGTGATACACAATCGTTGTACGACAGGCATTGAAGCTTTGTTACTTGATAAACCAGTCATTGCTTATATGCCAATTAATTATGAGAAAGAGAAGAAATATTTACCTAATGCAGTTACCTATAAATCAGTGAATAGTAGTGAAGTATTCAACTTAGTCGATTTCTGTTTATCTAAAGGAGAAATAGGTGAAGAAAAAAGGAGTCTATCAAAAAATTATTATGGGTCCATGGATGTAGAAAATTATGCTTATCAAAATATTATCCGTTTATTAGATACAATCAGTTTCACGGGTGAAAGTTCCATTGAGGAATCTTCAGTAAGAGCGCTCTCTACAATAAAAGGGGATCATACGTTGACTTCAGAGGAAGAAATAAAAAGTTTCTTTGAAAAATTGGATTTAATAGAAATGAATAAAAATGAAGTGAGTGTTCGAACATTAGCTCCTGATTTATTTGAAATAATATCTAATAACAGTTGAGTCCTTTTTTCTATGAGGCTTAACGTAACTTCCTTAGTTAGATAAAAACCCTTGGTAACAAGGGTTTTTATTATTTCATATAATGAAGAATCAAAGTTTCTAAAGCGTGTTTTTTTATAATAAATCAATCATAGCATTTAGTTTTGAAACCGTTGTTAGAAAGAAATTTACGATTGTTAATTCAATGAGCCCTAAAGAATTGTATTAATACTGCAAAGGAATTTTATTAGTACAATGGGGGTTTTGATGAGGGATACGGGAGATGACCTTTAGATACTTTGGAAATATGAATATTACTCTATTTTTACTTAAAACATCGGGGTACGTTTTAGATTGTTAGAGAAGAAGGGAGCAATTTTATGAAAGGGATTATTTTAGCTGGAGGTACAGGATCGAGATTATATCCTATCACTAGAGTGACCGATAAACATTTGCTACCTGTTGGACGTTATCCAATGATTTATCATTCAGTTTGTAAGCTAAAAGAATGTGAAGGTTGTATCTAAGTTTTTTGGTACATTTTTTATATGTTTGAAATCTTTTCGTTTATATATCCCGAGAAAGATAGGTTAATGAAATGCTTTATAAAAAGAAAAATCATCGATAATATAACCGATGATTTTTCTTTTTGATAATGTGGAAAGTAAGAATTGTCCCCAATAAATTTTGGTTTAAACACAGATTGTTTAGAGTGTAATGAATGGATATTAGATATTATTTTTTTTGATAAGTTATATTTGTTGTAGAACATGATTTTTATGATTGAATAGTCTTCACCATTTCTTTTATTCTTTGGCAAAATGTATGCTGTCCTATAACTATTTTTTGAGCTTTTTGAGCAATAATCTCCTTCTTTTTTTTATCATTCATATAGGTAATCACTTTACACAGGCAATCTTCATAATCCTGATAAGATATCATTTCTTCTTCAGTAAAGAAAGAACGAAGATTAGGCTTTTCCTCTATTAATTGAAAAGCTCCACATGCTGCAATATCAAACGTTCGATTATTAATGCTTTCATTCATAACCTTGGACGTATTCTGATTATATAAGAAATTGTTACTTCGATGAGGGTTTAATACAATGCTAGCTCCGTTATAAAAATAAGAAACCTTTTCTGGATTCATCCATGTATCTTCAATCATAACCCTTGCATTGTTTCTCCAGACCTTTTGTAGTCTATTACGCCATCCTTTTCCAATTAGTGTTAGGGCATAATTTGTATTCTTTAGAAGGAAATGAATAAGGTTTACCCTTGTCTGATATGGATATCCTACAAGAAGCAAGTCACTTTTATATACATGCTCTACTGAGCGCGGTTTAAAAATGGAATGATTCGTACCTAACGGTAAATAGTGGGCATTCTGATGAACGAGTTGGTACTGTTTTAAAGCTCCAGTATCGATGGTAAAGATATAGTCGAACCTATCAATGATTTGATAAGTCTTATCAAAATAATAAGGGTCTTCAGTCATCCAACAAGCCAATTGAATACCATTCTCTTTAAAATACTGGATAGCTTGTATAGAGAGATTGTCTCCTAATATTGTTAGGACTACTTGTGGCTGAAACGTGGTAACAATTGACCTTATATTTTCTATTGGCTCTGATGGATGAAAGCAGGTCCATTTATATCCGTTATCACTAAGCGCAGTTTTCATACTTTGATCTAAATAATCATAAATACCAAGATAACCAGAAGAAATATACAATAACTTCATTACATATCACCAATTGTATTCATCATTTTTAATCTTTTGCTGTTATGATGCTTTCAACACACTTACAATTAATTTGTATAACATTTGTAACGTTTGGAGATGGTAGAGCCTCTTCTTCTAATGTAACGATACCAGTTTTTTTATTAAATTTTGTTAATTTGGCTGGTCCATAAACAAAACCTGATTTACCTACAACTGTTATAATCGTTCCAAGTGGTATGTTGGAGAATTGACGGCAGATGCTACTTTTACATATCCATAGAAACATAAATAAATCTTCCTCCTTTGTTAATATTTGATAACATATATACTATTATATGCAAATAGATAGAGTTTCGTGAAAATAGTACTTTCATAAATTAAAACGTTTATTTTTAAGGATATATTCACTAGCATAGCGCATGAAAAGGTATGACTGGGAGCAGTATAATGTTCATTTGAGTATTATAGGAAATTCAGCGGTTATCAATAAAAGAGGGAACAGGATTTTAAAATAAAGTGAAGAAAATGCAAGAACTTGTCATAAAGTAACATGAAAAAGTAGGTAACACAGTGTTATTTCTATAAAATCCATATAAAGATTTATATAAAAAAATCCATTTTGATCAATTTTTTCAAAATGGATTCTTTTTATGCAATGTGAATAGGGGAAGGTGTTTTTGGTTACATTTTATTGAAAAGCTATATTGGTGTAAGATTTATGAATTCCGCAATCGGGCACGATTCTTAAATAAGAAGGCGTTTTATATGAAGGGCGTTATTTATATAAACAGCAAAAAGTTTAAAAAAGCTACTTGAACCTAACACGGTGTCAGGTTGTATAGTAATGTCGCCGGCAAAATTAACTCGTGCGAAATGAGGGGTTGATTCTGAATAGAAAAACCTGGAAAGTTGGAGAGTTGGCTAAGCAAACCGGACTTACGGTACAGATGCTCCATCATTATGATAAAATTGGGTTGTTTTCTCTCCCGCAGTCTTCTGATAAGGGACAAAGGCTCTACACTGAAACAGATATTGCAAAGCTGCAACAAGTTATGTCACTTAAACAGTTAGGTTTTGCTTTGGCTGAGATTAAAGAGATGATAGAAAAGCCAAATTTGAATCCGGTCGAAGTCATAAAAGTACAACTAGAAAGTGTAAAAGAGCACATTCGGATACAAGAACAATTGTGCAGTCTATTACGCCAGCCTTTTCCAATGAGTGTGATTTGATAGTTAGTGTTTTTTTAAGGAAATGGATGAAAGTAAGTCCATTCATAGCCATTATTGCTTAGCTCAGCTTTCATACTCTGATCTAAATAATTGTAAATACCGAGTTAATCGGAAGAGATATACAATAGCTTCACTATACATCAACAATTGTAGTGGTCATTTTCTAATCATCTGTTGTTATGATGCTCTCAATATCGTCACAGCTAATTAGAATAGTAGTCGTAAAACCTGGAGATGGTAAACCTTGCTCTTCCAATGTAACTATGCAATTTCCTATATTAAGGCTTATAAACTTGGCTGGTCCATAAACAAAACCGGACTTACCTACAACTGTTATAATAGTTCCTGGCAATATGCCGGAGAACAACAGCAGGTGGCAGATACTACTGTTACATGCCATGGGAAAATATTCCCTCCTTCTTATTCATTAAGTTAATATTTAATAACACTTATACTATATGTTTATAGGTATATTTTTGTGCAGAGAACATCCTAGTGAATACACCCTCTTATACCAATTCAAATTTATGCTTTTAGTTTATATTACCTAATGCAGATAATTAAAAAGCGAGGGAGTATGTCTTTAACATGCCCTGCTAGTGGCTATATGTTTTCGGGAAATCTTCATACACTACTAAAGAGTAAAAGTCCAATTGAGAGATTATATATATTGATGAATTCTATATGAATCAACTTACTATATACAGGATTGGTTTTGAATTCAAAGGTTGTAATCATTTTTACTTGTTAAACAAGTCTGTATTAGTAGGTAAAGCAATGGAACGTGTACGTATTCAATCTTTAAATGAATGGGAACTTTGTATGATGGATGACAAGTCTAATAAAGAAACATTACATGTCATTAAACAATATTTGGGTGATTCAAGACTCGCTAGACACAAGTAAAAGGTATTTAGCGAACGACTTAGGATAGCATACATAATATTCGTGTGTCCCCTGTGGCAGTAGGAGAAATCCGTACGTTATCAGTAAAAAGGATTGGTGATTTCAACAGCATCTTAAAACAAATCGAAGAGCGCGCACCATTTCGCCGCAACGTAACACAAGAGGAGGTTGGTAATCCAGCTTTATTCTTATTTAGTAACTTAGCAAGTCGTGTTACTGGTGAGAACATTCATGGGGATTTTGGGTATCATATTTTAGGTAATTAAATATAAAATGATGAAAAAACACCTTCTACCCCCAAT